>CAZDPF010000047.1:0-2681 GCA_964507215.1 uncultured Chryseobacterium sp.
TCTACAGATTGTGGTGCTACTTGGACCAGCCTTTGGAACCGTGCCGGAAGCTCTTTGGCTACGGCTCCTGCTACTACCAGCCGCTTCTACCCACGTGCCAACCAATGGAACCGTCAGGCCATCGATCTTTCAGCTTATGCAAGTTCATCAGAGGCCTTGTTCCGCTTCCGTTGTACCAGCGCTTTTGGTAATTCACTCTACCTCGACAATATCTTCGTGAGCAACCAAGCCATCAGCGTGGAAGAGAACGAAATTGAGCAACTGAAGCTCTATCCAGTTCCTGCTGCTGATCAAGTAACCGTGGCTTTTGAAGCTGCCGGCAACGATCAGGTTCAAATTGAAGTGTTGAACCAATTGGGCGCTGTAGTTCGCCGTTTGGAAACCAACAGCACTACTGGCATGAATGAAGTACGTGTTGATCTCAATGGATTGAGCAACGGTTTGTACACCTTGGATATTCGTCACGGCAATGAGCGCAGCGTGCGCAAAATCACCGTGGTGAAGTAATCTCGGAACACAATTTGTTACAAGGAGGAAGCGGGAAATCCCTTCCTCCTTTTTAATTTACAGTCCCATGAGAAAAACCTTCTTCTCCCTGCTATTTGTAGCAGTTGGCCTAGGCCTTCAAGCCCAATCGGGCACCTTCGGATCTATTCCTGATGCGCGTGTGAAAACCCTTGAAGGTCGAGATTTTCAAACGTCAGGACTTCAGAACGACGGCAAACCCATGGTGATTTCTATGTGGGCCACTTGGTGCAAACCCTGCATTCGAGAACTTTCGGCCATTCATGATATGTATATCGACTGGCAAGAAGAAACAGGGGTAAAGATTGTGGCCGTCTCTATTGACGATGCCAGAAATGCCAGTAAGGTTCGTCCCTTTGTAGACGGCGAAGGATGGGAATATGAAGTTTATATTGATGAAAATCAAGACTTCAAGCGATTGCTGAACGTCAATTCCATTCCCCACACTTTCTTGGTAGACGGAAACGGACAGATTGTTTGGCAACACAACGGTTACGCTGCCGGCGATGAAGATGAACTCTATGAGCTCATTCAAAAGCTAGTTGCTGGAGAGACCATAGAAACACATTAATTCATCAACAATACCCGCTTGATTAGCCTGCCTTTCTCGGCAGGCTTTTTTGTTTCGGTGCGGGCGGCACTGTTAAAACGCACTTCTGCTGCATAATTTGGTAGTACGTGATTACCTTGCACCTTTCCGACCACCAATCCCGGATTATGCGCAAACTCCTATCGGTCTTGAGTGTGCTCTTTGTAGCGAATCTTTGGGGCCAAAATGCCAATGAAGCCAATTTTGGAGAACTACATGGCAATTTCCAGTTCGATGGCTACTACTATTTTCGAGACTCCGGAATTGATCCAACTGGCGACGACTATCCTGACGAGCAGTTTTTAGGACAAGGTTTTGCCAATTTGATTTATACACGAGGTGCTTTTACCGCAGGTCTGCGGTATGAGAATTATCAGAACCCGATTCTCGGATACCCACCGGGTTTTGTTGGAGAGGGAATTACCTACCGTTTTTTGCAATTCAAGAAAGATCGTCTTGATGTAACGGTGGGTAATTTCTACGAACAGTTCGGAAGTGGAATGATCTATCGTACTTACGAAGAGCGATTGCTCGGATTGGATAATGCGATGGATGGAGTTCGCTTGATCTATGAACCCACCGCCGGCATTCGCCTGAAGGGAATTCTGGGCAAGCAACGGGTGTATTTTGATAAAGGAGAAGGAATAGTGCGCGGCTTCGATGGCGAGTTTAACCTCAATGAATTGCTTCCAGGCTGGGCAGAAAAGCGCAACCGATTGAGCGTTGGAACCAGCTTCGTGAGCAAATTCCAACCCGATAATGATCCGCTTTACAACCTCCCCGAAAACGTAGGCTCTTATGGTTTCCGTTTGAACTACGGCATCGGTGGATTTGGCCTACAAGGTGAGTATGTGCACAAAATCAATGACCCCTCAGCAGACAATGGCTATATCTATAAACCCGGCAACGGACTCTTACTCACAACCACCTATTCTACCAAGGGATTTGGATTTGTAGGCGCCTATAAGATTATTGACAACATGGCCTATCGCTCTGATCGAAATGCCGGTCAGTTTGAGTTATTTATGAATTTCCTTCCCCCAACTACCAAAGTGCACACCTATGCACTTCCCGCATTGTATCCTTATGCTGTGCAGATCAATGGAGAAACAGGCTTTCAGTTTGAGGTAACCTTGCAATTGCCAAGAGGAAGCTTTCTAGGCGGGAAGCGCGGGGCCAAACTCGCCCTCAATTATTCTGATGCCCATTCGCTAGCCAAAAGTCCAGTAAATGATACCATCCCCATTGGAACGGCTGGTACCGATGGCTACCAAACGGAGTATTTCAAATTTGGGCCGCACAAGTATTTCCAAGACATCAACCTCTCTTATAGTAGCAGCACCAGCAGCAAATTCAAGTACACCCTGTCTTATTTCAACTTCGAGTACAGCCAAGGCGTGTTGGGCTCGCCCACCAATTCTGGGGGTATTCGCGACACTGATCTCGACCTAGATCCTTCCAAAGCCGATATGGCCTATGTGAATGTTTTTGTCTTTGAAGGATTGTGGAAGATCAAGCCCAAACACAGTTTGCGATTTGAAGTGCAAAGCCTGCTTACCCAGCAAGA
>CAZDPF010000047.1:2781-14380 GCA_964507215.1 uncultured Chryseobacterium sp.
TGTGGCAATGCCAAGCTTCGTTTTTTCAGCAATCAAACCGATGCTTTGAATGTTTCTTTTTGGCTCTGTGAGAGCAAAATCATCGCGCCGCAAAAGATGCCAGACAATTCCAAGAATCCTACCTATGAACACAATAATGTGTTTCGGTATGCCCTGAATACCACCTTTGGTCAAGAAGTATCGGCTGGAGGGGTGATGGATGGCGATGCCTTTGAAATTGCATTCGATACCACCATTGATACGGCCTATGTAGCCAAGCATTGTAAACTGGTGGCCTTCGTCTTCAATCGCGAAACCCAAGAAGTGCTTCAAGCCGAAGAAGTAGCACTCGAAAACCTGTAACATCGCCATTATGAAAAGAATCTGCTTGGCTTTTTGGTTGCTTTTTACCGCTACAGCCTTCGCCCAAAAGAGTTTCGATTTCCAGCCGCAACTGCAGGCCCAAGGGCATTACAAGGTGCAGCACGAGCAGTCTACGCAGATTCGGATGGACGTTTCAGCTGATGATAAAGAAGACCAGAAAGAGTTGCTAAAAGCCCTTGAAGCGGGTGGAATGAAGCTTCCGTTTGTGTTCAGCAATGTGACCAAAGCCAAGGTGGATGCCCGTTTACAAGCGGGAAAAGACAAGCTTATGCCCATTGTGTTGACCATAGAAGACATGGAAATCACGCAAATTGTGGGCGGCGAAATTGAAAAAGCAGATGTTTCAGAGACCATAGGCGAACAATGGAAAGGAAAGTATAGCGTTGCCAAAGGGCTGCAAGTTGAACAAACACCATCAGAAGGGGAGGAGGCGTCTGTTATGGAGGAAATCGTACGCGAGATGCTTTTCTTCATTCAAACCCAGAACCATTGGTCGCCCAAAACCCTCGAAAAAGGCGATTCCTTTGAAACTGAATATCCATTGGATGTGCCCATTCCCAATCAGGGCGATATCAGTCTGACCATCTCTACCACGTACACCGTTGAGAAAATCAAAAGCGGCAAGGCCTGGTTGAAAATTGAGCAGCATTTCGACAGTCGCTCAGCGCTTAAAGGAGAAGAGTCAGAGGGCTTACGCTTTACCATGACTGGCGATGGCGACGGAATGATTGTATATAATATTGATGGAAAATATGTGGAAGACAATCATTTGCGATTTGAAGGCGACCTGTTTTTCGAGATATTGGGCATGCGCATGCAAATGGATTTTGTAACGGTTTCTGATCAGCAGAATCAAAAATTATGAAGCTCACTGAGCAGTATGAGGCGCATTTCGCCACCAATCGCGAGAGTTGGAACAAGCGGACTGCCGTTCATCTACAGTCTGAATTTTACAACAACCAAGCATTCATAGCTGGTAAGACTAGCTTAAATACCCCAGAACTGGCCTTACTCGGTGCGGTGAAGGGTCAACGCATCTTGCATCTGCAATGCCATTTCGGACAAGACAGCATTTCATTGGCGCGTTTGGGCGCTCAGGTAACAGCAGTAGATCTTTCCCCAGACGCCATCAAAGCGGCCCGCGGGCTCAATGAGCAATGCGGCCAATCTGTTCGCTTTATTGAGTGCAATGTCTACGATCTGAGGCAACATCTTCAAGAACAATTTGATACGGTATTCATCAGCTACGGAACTATTACCTGGCTGCCCGATCTCAATGAATGGGCCCGAATAATTGCTGAATACCTGAGACCAGGTGGTCAGTTGGTCTTTGTAGAATTCCATCCGCTTTGTTGGATTTACGACAATGATTTTCAGAAGATAACTTATTCGTATTTCAATGAAGGTCCGCTACACTTTACCGACAAAGGCAGTTATACCGATGGGGCAGAAGAAGAAGATTTCACCTATGTAGCTTGGAATCAGCCGTTGTCTGATGTGCTCACCGCCCTCTTGCAAGCCGGTTTGCAGTTGCAAACTTTCCAAGAGTATGACTATACGCCTTACGACGTATTCCCCGATTTAGTGGAAGCGGAGCCCGGCAAGTACCGTTTCCGCAGCTTGGAGCGCAAATTTCCCTTCCTCTATAGCCTCACTGCATTAAAGCCATGAGGGGCTTCCTCGTCCTATTCGCATACCTGACCTCTGGCCTTCTTCAAGCGCAGATCGAGGGAATATGGAAAGTGGATAGCTTGGTTCGAATGAACGAAACAAGTATTCCCATGGCCAGGTGGTTTCAATTTGGGATGGACGATGTATTCGCAGGTAACGGTTGGGCAATCAACACTTTTGGACACTATGAATACCGTGCAGCAGAAGCTCAACTGGCCTTTGAAGAAGATGACTTGGGCGCCTACACCTGCACGTTCTCGGGAACACAGATGCATTGGAATCGCTGGGAGTATGACATGGAGGTTGACGTTTACCTCAGCAGAGTCATCCATTATCCACTGGCCATTTGGGATGAACTACAAGGTTGGTGGCAGCTCATCCATTCAGATGATGCAGAGATTCAAGGCGATAGTCTGAGAATTCGTTTTGATTGGGATCGCAAATATGCCGTATACCATGGCGAGTTGGGAGCAGGTAATAACTCCGGTTTGTGGCACTTTGATTTTTATCAACCCCAACTTCAACTCATCAGTAATGCGGGAGATGAAGGCGATAGCCGCTGGAATATTCACCTAGAGGGCAATCGTCTGTATTTTCAAGATGACGAAGGCAACATCGTACTGCAGTGGATTCGCTACAATCCCCCGCCTGATATTGATTAAGCCTTTCGGATGAAGAAACTGCCCACTTCCTTTTCCGTCATTTCTTCTCTGGCCTTGATCATTGGTGCCTTGCAGTTTTTACTCAGCACCTCCACCGCTTGCAACTTGGAAGAACAGACGGCTCCACCGGGCCCGGCAGCCTATATCGGCTCTTCCACCTGCCAATCTTGTCATGCCCAAGAACACCGCCTTTGGCAGGAAAGCGATCATCACAAAGCGCTGGCTTTGGCCAATGATAGCACCGTACTTGGCGATTTCAATAATGGGGTGTTGGAATCCGATGGCATTCGCAGTCGGTTTTTTAAAGAACGAGATACCTTCTTCATCGAAACTGAGGCTGAAGACGGAAGGCTGCAAGTTTTTCCTATTCAATACGTCATCGGCCACTATCCGCTACAACAATATATGGTGGCCTTTCCCGGGGGGCGATACCAGGTGACCCGACAAAGCTGGGACAGCCGAGAAGGGAAATGGTTTCATCAATACGCAGGGGAACAAATTCCAGCAGGCGATTGGTTGCATTGGACGGGCAATGGGCAAAACTGGAATACCATGTGCGCCAGTTGCCACAGCACGCATTTGCAAAAGCAGTACGATTGTTCAACTGACAGCTACCAAACCACCTTCGCAGAGCGCACACTGGGCTGCGAAAGCTGCCATGGCCCGGGAAGTCAGCACCAGGCTGAAATGGTCAGAGGGCAATATGGAGTTGAACAAGAGTACGGACTCATTCAAGCAAAGCAAGTGGTGAACACTTGCATGCCCTGCCATGCCCGCAAAACAGACCTCCACGCAGTGCAGAAGGTGTCTTCTGAATGGCTAGACAATTACATTCCGCAATTGATCAGTGATGATTTCTACTTTGCCGATGGGCAAGTAAAAGAAGAAGATTATGTATTTGGCTCCTTTGTTCAAAGTAAAATGTTTCACAATGAGGTGCAATGCTTGAATTGCCATCAACCCCATTCGGGAAAGCTATTGAAAACAGGCAACGCCCTCTGTCTACAGTGCCATGAGCCCTCCTACGCATCAATAAGCCATCATTTCCATCCTCAAGATAGCGAAGGTGCCCAATGCATTAACTGCCATATGCCCCAGCGCACATATATGGGCAACGACCATCGGCGAGATCACAGTTTTCGTATTCCTCGGCCTGACCAGAGTGTGGAGTATGGCACTCCTAATGCCTGCTATGCATGTCATTCCGATGAATCAAACCAATGGGCCGCAGATCAGATTGACAACTTCGAAGCCAATGCGTGTTGCACGTTCTCTTGAAAGCGTTTGAATCCGGCTCGTTTCAAGGGGGTGTTGCCCAAGCGGTCGAGAAATACCTCCTCAGTCATCTCCATCCAGTCTTGGGCTTTCATATTAGCCAGGGCAGGATGAGGTGAAAAATCAGCTTCCTGATGGGGCTCGCTGAAACGGTTCCACGGACACACCTCTTGACAGATATCGCAGCCAAAAGCCCAATCGTTCAACATACCAGCTTGCTGTTGATTGAGCGATTCTTTCAACTCAATGGTGAGGTAGGAAATACACCGATGGCTGTCGATCACTTTATCGGCCACAATGGCATCGGTAGGACAAGCATCAATGCAGCGCGTGCAGCTTCCACAATGATCGGTAACGGCCGCATCGGGGGCCAAATCAATATCGAGAATCAGTTCAGCCAGAAAGAAGTACGAACCTTTTTGCTTGCTCAACAGCAGGCTGTTTTTTCCAATCCATCCCAATCCTGATCGCTCTGCCCACGCCCGTTCATGCACCGGAGCCGAATCAACAAAAGCGCGTCCGCCTACTTCTCCCCATTCTTCTTGTAATGCGAGAAAGAGGGCTTTCAGTTTCTTCTTTACCACTTTGTGGTAATCGCGACCAATGGCGTAACGGGCAATTTTTGGACTGTTTTTCTGAAGATTATCGTCTGAAGGGAAGTAGTTGTAACTCAGCGAAACCACAGAGCGGGCGCCAGGCACTAGCAGCCGGGGATCCATCCTTTTATCGAAGTTATTTTCCAGCCAATGCATATCGGCCTGGTAGCCTTTCTTGAGCCAAGCTTCGAAGCGGGGAATCTCGTCTTCTAATGCCGTAGCACGGGCTATTCTACAATCTAGAAATCCCAGCCCATCGGCCGCCTGTTTCAACCACAAGCTGCGCTTTTCGGCACTCACCCTCCTTGAGAAAAAAGATCATTATCCCCACCGCGGAAGTGCAACCCCAAGTGTTTATACGCCTTTTCGGTAGCCATTCGTCCCCGAGGGGTTCGCTGCATAAAACCTTCTTGAATCAGATAAGGCTCATACACCTCTTCCACGGTTTCGGCCTGCTCACCAACTGCCGTTGCAATGGTGGTAATACCCACAGGTCCGCCGCGAAATTTCTCAATAATAGCGCGAAGAATCCGATGGTCCATATCGTCTAATCCGCTCGAATCTACTTGTAGTGCATCCAATCCGAAATGGGCAATTTCAGAGGTAATGATGCCATCGCCCTTCACTTGGGCAAAATCGCGCATCCTACGCAGCAATCCATTGGCAATACGAGGCGTTCCTCTACTTCTCTGGGCAATCTCAATAGCGGCTTCCTCTACAATGGGTACGTTGAGAATACTAGCAGAACGAATGACAATATCTTTCAGCAATTCCACTTTGTAGTATTCCAATCGGGCATTGATGCCAAAACGCGCGCGCAAAGGAGCAGTGAGTAAACCCGAGCGGGTAGTGGCTCCCACCAAAGTGAAGGGATGCAGTTTAATTTGAACCGTTCGCGCATTCGGACCAGTTTCAATCATTATATCAATGCGGAAGTCCTCCATGGCCGAATAGAGGTATTCCTCTACAACAGGACTCAACCGATGAATTTCATCCACAAAAAGGATATCGCGTTCGCGCAAATTGGTGAGCAATCCGGCCAAATCACCGGGTTTGTCCAATACGGGGCCAGAAGTCACCTGAATATTGGTGCCCAATTCGTTGGCCAAGATGTAGGAAAGCGTGGTTTTCCCCAGTCCGGGAGGCCCGTGCAAGAGCACATGATCAAGGGCTTCTTCTCTGCGGTTGGCCGCTTCAACAAAAATGCGGAGGTTCTCCAACACCTTGTCTTGCCCGGCAAAGTCGTCAAAGCTTAAGGGCCGGAGCCTGCGGTCTATTTCTTGCGATTCCTGATCGAGGGGATCGCTATGGGGATCGAGATGCGGATTCATTGCTTCAAAGATAAAGGAGTGCCATCGTGACGTCAGTTACAGTTGCCCTTTGAAAACCCAATAATTTTGCGGCCTCGTTTCAATACCCAACAAATTCTGAACAATGAGCATGAACGAAATCATCAACCATCCCAACGCTACCATCGTTGATGTACGCACTCCAGGTGAGTATGCATCCGGACATGTACAGGGGTCTATCAATATCCCACTCAATGAAGTGCCCGCCCGTGTGGCTGAATTCGCTTCTATGAGCAAGCCCTTGGTACTTTGCTGCCAGAGCGGCGGCCGCAGTGGTCAAGCTACACATTATTTAAAAGACCAAGGTATTCAAGAGGTCTACAATGGCGGTGGATGGGCCCAAGTACAGATTCACAAAATGTAAGCGGAGCAGATGGGATTTCTCTCCAACTTATTCGGCCCTAAAGCCGATTTTAACCAATTGATCAATGAGCGCCAGGCGCAAGTGATCGACGTTCGCAGTCCAGGAGAATTTAAAACCGGACATTTAAAGAACTCCAAGAATATTCCGCTAGATAGCCTGAAAACCAAGGTTTCAGCTATTTCAAAAGACAAGCCTGTTGTGGTTTGTTGCGCCAGTGGAACCCGCAGCGGTATGGCCAAAGGCATGCTAAAAAGCATGGGCTACGAAGTGTACAACGGCGGTTCATGGAGCTCTTTGCGGAAGTATACCCGATAAGCTAACTTGACCCTATGAAAAATATCTTTTTCGCGGCCATGATGGCCCTTGGTTTTGCTTCTTGTAGCCAGACCAACACTGGAAACTCGGCTGAAGGAGGAGTGGCAGACCATGTAAACGTGGCCACTTTCGCCCAGTTTGAACAAAATGCCGATGCCCAACTCCTCGATGTACGCACTGCCCAAGAGTATGCAGAAGGACATATTGAGGGTTCTTTGAATATTGACATCTTCTCTGCTGATTTTGATCAACAGGTGCAGCAACTCGACAAAAGCAAGCCGGTGTATGTGTACTGCCGCAGTGGTCGCAGAAGTGCAAATGCCATGGCGCGTATGAAAGACGCCGGCTTTACGGAGATCCACAATTTGCAAGGAGGCATCATGGCTTGGCAACAAGCTGGCAAAGCAGTACAATAGGTATGTCTATTCCTACCAAATGGAGAATTGCCCTTTTGGGGGCTGTAATTGGCGGAATTGGAGGGTATCTGTATTACCACTTTATTGGTTGCAGCTCAGGCAATTGTGCTATAACCTCTCATCCCGTTCGCAGCACCTTGTACGGCATGCTCCTAGGAGGGCTGGCTTCAGATATGCTTCCAAAATCGAAGAAAGAGCAGTAGGCCAAATGCCCTTGCTCTTCAAGAAAGTCTGGCAGACTGCACAGTTTGTCAGGCTTTTGTTTTTCCAAATAGTGACAGAACAGTTGGTTTATAGCCTTGGGCCTGAAAGCAGCCCTTAACTTTGCCGCATGGTAAATTGGAATGGGAATTTATTGGCTGAACAAGACGCAGTAGGATCTCTATTCAGCAGGGCATTTCGCTATGGCGATGGCGTTTTTGAAAGCATGCTTTTTCACAACGGACAGCTGCATTTCTGGGAAGACCATTATTTCCGGCTCATGGCCGGGATGCGTATTCTGCGGATGCAAATACCCATGCACTTTACCCCTGAGTTCTTAGAAGAAGAGGTGCTGCGTACCATAGAAGCAACTGCATTGATCGATGTACCGCTGAGGGTTCGCCTTCAAGTGAATCGCGCAGGTGGCGGATGGTACCTCCCAGATTCTGAAAGCGTAGACTTTTTTATTCAAGTTGATGCCCTCGAGGGTAGGGTATACGCACCGGAAGCCGGACTTCGAGTAGATATTTTCAAAGATCATTTGAAACCTATTCAATTGCTCTCGTCCATTAAATCATGCAACGCAGCGCTGTACATAACGGCGGCTATTTGGGCAAGAGAGAATGAACTTGACGATGCCTTATTGCTCAATGAGAAGAAGCAGGTAATTGAATCGGTCAAAAGCAATTTATTGGTAATTGATCAAGAAGGAAAGCAACTGCTTACTCCATCAGAACATTCGGGCTGCCTCAAAGGTGTGATGCGCAAGCAGGTTATTCGATTGGCGAAGTCGATTGGCTTGCAAGTAGTGGAAAAAGAAATTTCGCCTTTTGATCTGTTGAAGGTGCGCGAAGTGTGGCTCACCAATTCCATCCGTGGGGTGCAGTGGGTGCAATCATACCGCACACAAACGTATGAAAACCACTATGCCCTTAAAATGAACGAGGCCCTGAGGGCTCAGTTCCACTGAGGGTCTTCTGGAGCCGTATGCCAATAGGCCGCTTCGGTTCCAGTGTTGCGCAACATTGCGGTCCAAAGCTGCGCATTTCTGAGCTCGTTCAAGCCAATAGAAGCCACGTCAATCACTTCCCAACTGTGCATTTTGACTTCGCTTTCTAATTGCCCTATGCTCCAACCGCTGTAGCCAAGGTAGAAGTGAATATCATTCGGGCCCACCAATCCTTGCGCTACCAGTTCCTTCAATGCGCTGTATTCGCCACCCCAGTATAAGCCTCGCCGAATTTTCTGGCTTTTTGGAATTAAATCGCCCTTGTTGTGCAAGTAAAACAAATGGTCTTTTTCCACCGGACCACCCATAAATACGGGTGCTGATAGGTGCGGGAAATCAGGTAAAATTTGGTTCAAAGACACACTGGCCTGTCGGTTTACCACAAAGCCAAGGCTGCCATCGCCATTGTGTTCAGTCAAGAGTACCACTGAGCGCTCGAAGTTGGGGTCTCCGAGATACGCTTGCGCCAAGAGGAAGCTTCCTTTCTTGGGTTCGAGAAGGGGATGGATGCGAAAAGCCATAGCTCCAAATTAGAACACTTACTTGAAACGCGGAAGCGTGCTGTTGTATTTTTGACAAAAGCGTGTCATGATTAAAGATCTCCGCGACTTCCGCGAAAACTACACCTTGGGAGAATTGCTTGAAAAGTATGCGGATGACCACCCGTTTCAACAGTTTTCTTTTTGGCTGGATGAGTACCAAAAGGCCTGTCAGTCTGAAGTGAATGCCATGACTTTGGTGACCCAAAGTAAGGTGGGTCCGGTACCCAGAGTAGTGCTTTTGAAGCAGTTGGATGCCCGTGGATTTGTGTTCTACACCAACTACAATAGCCGAAAGTCACTTGATATGCAGAATGACCCCAGAGTGGGTTTGCTTTTTTTCTGGCCTGAGTTACAAAGACAAGTAAGGGTGCAAGGAGTGGTTGAAAGAGTTTCGGAGGAAGAAAGCAATGCCTACTTTGCCTCGAGGCCACGAGAAAGTAGACTAGGGGCTTGGGGCTCTCCCCAAAGTGAGGAAATTGCATCGCGCGAAATCTTGGAGGAGCGTTACCGTGAGGCCGTAGCGAGATTTGAAGGTCAGGAAGTTCCGAGGCCCGAGCACTGGGGGGGGTATCGGGTGCTGCCCTCGGTGATGGAGTTCTGGCAAGGAAGGCCTTCCCGCTTGCACGATCGTTTGGAGTATGTGCTCGATAATGGCGAATGGAAGCGCCGCCGCCTGGCACCTTGATGACCGCTTATCGTGAACAAAAAATCTGGAATGATGTCTCGTTATTCGTGACGAAGTGGAGGCTTTTCCGAATCTTATGGATGCTGCTATTGCTGTTGGAAATACAACAGATGCAAGCCCAAGTGCAGCCTAATGATTCCCCCGAAATGAATGCTCCATGGGCTTTAAAAACCCATTTGCTTTCGCCTTTGGTAGGAGAAATAGCCCTAAGTGCAGAATACTCCTTGAGCACAAAGTATTCAATGGAATTGGGCTTTGGCCGTTTAAAGCGCAACCTCATTGCCTCTTCTACTGGTGTTTCTGTTTTGGGAGGCGGATCTGGGGCTTGCGATGCCTGCGATTACAACACCAAGCTGTCTTGGTTTCTTAGAGGGCGCTACTTTTTCTCAGGCCAGGCCTTGGATGGCGCATTTCTTGGCGCACTCCTCCACCACAAGCCTTTTGATGGAACCCGCACACTTCAGGGCATTACGGCACCTTTTGAAGAACACACCACCGACTTGGGTTTTCTCTTTGGTATGCAAGGAACCTATGCCAAACACCTACTGGTAGAGTACCATTTTGGCGCTTCCATGCGCATGGTAAATTATGACCGGCCGTTTTTTGATTTCTCCGGTGCAGAACCCATCGTTTTTCGGGAGACAGTGTCGGAAACAGGCTTGGGATTGTTCTTTGGATTAATGGTTGGCTATCGTTTCTAAGCCGCATTCTTTCGCGACTTTTTCAGCGTTTGCAGTTGGCTACGGTGATATTGCGGACAGAGATGTTCTTTGATGTATCGGATATCAGCCGCTTGGGTTTTCTTTCTGCAAATGAGCACATGGATGCGGTTTCCTTGTTGTGAGAAATACAGGCGGCCATCCATGCTTTTACCTGATGAAAAATGCAATTCCATCCAGTGCTGTACGCCCTGCACGCGTTTGGCCTCTGCCAATCCTTTGTCTTGTTGGAGTCTTTGGAGCAAATGAAGAACGGCTTGAGGATTATAGAGATGTCGCCAGAGTACTTTCATAGATTGTCCTTCAAACTGCAGATCAGGCAACAAGGTTTCCAATAGCCGCGGAATCTCTTCATTGAGACGGTTGCTTATTTTCCGCAGGCGATCGTTCTCTCTTGATTTTTTCAATTGTAGGTCCAAATCACTTTGTAAAGCAACGAGTTGCTCTTCCAGTGCTGATTGTCGAAGACGCGTTTGAAGCTCCTGTGCTATAAATTCTTGGTGCAGGCAATCATACACCTTCGTTTGTTCAAGTAGAGCTAGATTTTCTTTTTTGAGCTGAACGAGTTCAGCCTGCAAGCTTGTTGTTTTTCGCTCCCAATTCCGCTTGATGTTTTCTTCTTCTTTCACCAATTCCTCCAGAAGTTGTTGATGGAGCACCTCTGCAGGTACGCAATTGAAAACCTTTTTAAAAAAGTGTTCCAGCCTAACGGGCTCTATGGATTGGGGAAACCGCAAGGCAAATCGGAAGGTTTCGCCCTTTGAGGAAGTGGGGTAGGGTGGCCCGATGGAGAAGTGCTTTAATGCGCTCACCGATAACTGCCTACAGATCTCATCAAAGCTGTAATCAGTACAGTTCAAGAGTATCACCGTTTGCTTGGGCAGTTTCTCTATCCGAAAATCGATGGCGTGTGTGGGATGCAGGGTCTTCCAAAGTTGCTCAGAGCAAGGAATATTGAGCTTTAGCCCAAACCGATCACCAAAAGGAGTAGCATGTAGTTCTGCAATTTGTGCTAAGGTAAGAGGAGTAGATTTCCAAGGAAAATAATGGGCCAAGCGATGCCCTATTTGGTCTTCAATTCGTCCGATCTTCCTTCCTTGGGCATCCAATACCCAAACTTCATGTAGTAGAGGCTCTTTTTGAAATACGGGCACCAACTGCATACAATCTCCCAAGCGAAGCTGGCGCAAGCAGGCGATGACATGGGCATTGTGTTCCACCTGAACTGCCACACTGGCTTGGCGCTGATCGATACGAATTTGTGAAGCTGGAAACGCCACAGGACGGCGTACGAGGGAAAGTATTTTTTCAAACAATGACATGATAAATGAAATAATGAATGGCCTAAAAGTAACAAAAATTCTTAGCGAAACAAGGGCCAGAAGGAACCATTGGCCTTACAGCAGGCTTGTCTTTCTCCGTTGCTTCCTTT
>CAZDPF010000048.1:0-11652 GCA_964507215.1 uncultured Chryseobacterium sp.
CTACCACGTTCTGGGCGGATTGATCAGTCCGCTCGATGGCCTTGGTCCAGCACAACTGCAGATTGACAGCTTGATTGAACGCGTGCAGCAAGGGCCGGTGCAAGAAGTGCTCTTTGCCTTGGGCGCCACGGTGGAAGGAGATTCTACCGCCTTTTATATATTCAGGAAGCTCGAACCGTTGGCCATTCAGGTGACAGCTATTTCAAGGGGCATTGGCGTAGGCGATCAATTGGAATACGCTGATGAAGTAACCTTGGCACGCTCTATTCAGCACCGCATTCCCTTTGAAGAATCGCTGCGTAGATGAGCGGTAGCTCGTACAATAGCAGGAATTTCCTCCTCGTTTTCGGATTGCCACTGCTCCTCCGTTGGCCCTTATTGCATCTTGGGTTTGGGGTGGAAGAAGATGCTTGGGGGCATGTGCTGAACGCATTGGAAATGAACGCTCAAGGGGAATACGTCATTTCCCGACTTCCTGGCCATCCTGCCATGGAAGCTCTCTGCTGGTTGTTGCTCCAACTATTTGGATTAAAGGCTTGGGCTTGGAATCTCACTTTTGCATTGGCGGGAAGCTGGTGCAGCTGGGAGTTCTATCGCTTACTCATTCGATTCAATGTTCCGTCAGCTTTGGGAATTGGCCTTGGATTCAATGCGATTCCAGTGGTGCTGTTCAGCGGAACCACTACCATGGACTACCTATTTCAGCTGCTGCTCTTGCTCTTGCTCTTCCGTCAGATGCTGGAAGAACGCTGGATTTGGGTAGGAGTACTGCTGGGTCTGGCCATGAGTTTCAGGCTCACCTCGGCACTTTTCGCTTTGGCGATTGCCGCACATTGGTTGACCACGGCAAGCTTTCAATGGAAAAATACGCTACAACTTGCCCTTCCCGCCACTTTGGTGGTGATGCTGAGTTATTGGCCAGCCTATCAGCAATTGGGATGGGGCTTCTTTAGCACGTATTCACTGCCTTACCCTCCCCTAGCAAAAGTGCTCTACAAAGGAAGTGTGGGGGCATTTGGACTTTTAGGTGTTTTGGCCTTTATAATCTTTCGCTTTGGGCGAAAAAAGTCTGCTGCTGAGCTCCCCACCGCATTTATCATCACCCTAATTGGATTGCATGTTTTGCTCTTCCTACGCCTGCCTGAAAAATCTGCTTTTCTCTTGCCGGCAGTGCCGTTTCTTACGCTTTGGATGGGTTCAGGACTTTCATCAAGAAATGCGCAAATATTCGCCGTTCTGCTGATGATCAATCCCTTTGTATTTGGTATTCACCTGATCGATCCGCATAGAGGGTCTTCAGCATCTCGATGGGCTTTCACCCAAAATATTTCCACCCAATCCATTGCCTTCGACCCATTATATGGGGCTTATATTGGCGAATGGACCAAACGAAAGAACAAGCAACAATATGTAGAGGATGTGCTGCATTGTGCCGAAGCAAGAGCCCAGCCAAATGAGGTGGTCATTGCCGGTTGGTGGTATGCCATGCTCAAAGTAACCGAAGCAGCTTCCCGAGACACTTCATGGGCCCAATGGCAATATTACCTTCCGCCTGAAAAGGCCCTACTCTTTCGGCAGCAGGGACTTCGCATATTTGCCTTGCCCGAACAAGAAGCCATTAATCAACGGAAATACGCCAGCTCCCAATTTTCTAAAACCACACTGGATTACCCTTGTCCTTGAAACTTTCCATCATCATCGTCAACTACAATGTAGAGCGCTTCCTTGAGCAGTGCTTGCACAGCGTATACAGGGCCTTGCACGGCATAGAAGCCGAGGTGTTTGTAGTAGATAACGCCAGTGTAGATGGATCTGTGACCATGGTTCAACAGCGATTTCCCCAAGTAAAACTCCTGGTCAACCATGACAATGTAGGCTTCAGCAAGGCCAATAACCAGGCTATTGAAGAGAGTTCTGGCGAATATGTCTTGTTGTTGAACCCTGATACCGTGGTGGAAGAAGACACTTTCTACAAGTGCCTAGAGCACATGGAAATGCATCCACATTGCGGGGCTTTGGGCGTGCATATGGTAGATGGTAAAGGGCGTTTTCTTCCAGAATCGAAGCGCGGCTTACCCACCCCAGCAGCTGCTTTCTTTAAAATAAGCGGCCTTTATCGCTTTTTTCCCCGCTCGCCCAAAATCAATCGCTATTATATGGGGCAATTGAGCCCCAATGAAAATGGAGAAATAGAAATTCTTGCAGGCGCATTTATGTGGATGCGCAGAAAAGCACTGAATGAAGTAGGTCTGCTTGACGAAACCTTCTTCATGTATGGAGAAGACATCGATCTCAGCTATAGAATCATCCAAGGCGGTTACACCAATTACTATTTGGCCGATGCTCGGATCATTCATTACAAAGGCGAAAGCACCAAAAAAGGCAGCCTCAATTATGTGTATGTCTTCTACCAAGCCATGGCCATTTTTGCCAAAAAGCACTTTCGAAGTGGAAGCATGCGGCTTTTTTTGGCCATCATCCAACTGGCCATTGCGCTGCGGGCGTCGCTTTCCGTTTTGAAACGCATAGTAGACAAAACCCATTTAATTGTACTGGATGCTGCGCTGCTCTACGGCGGCATGTTTCTATTAAAAACCTACTGGGAGCAAAACCACCGCTTTGTGAGTGGAGGGGGCTATCCTCCGGAGTATATGCTGTGGGCTGTTCCTGGATATATTCTTATTTGGATTATTTCTTCGGCACTTAGCGGAGGCTATGACCGGCCGATTCGCTTGGGCAATATGCAGCGCGGATTGGTGGTTGGAAGCTTACTCATTTTGGCGATGTATGGCTTATTGAATGAAGAATGGCGGTTTAGCAGGGCCCTTATTGTATTGGGCTCTCTTTGGTCGATGTTGTCTATGAGCTTGTTGCGATTGGCCTTGCAGATGTTTTCGGGTGGTTACCTTCAATTGGCTTCGCGTGAAAAACGCTGTTGGCTTTTGGGCAGTGCAGAAGGTGTAAATCGATTAGAGCAGCGTTTGCAGCAATTGCGTCCGCAGGTTCAAGTGGTAGGAAATTCCACCTTCGATGGCAGTGCATTGCCCATTGAACGCTTGCGAGAATTGATTCGCATATTCAAGCTTGATGAGCTCATTTTCGATGCCCAGAGTATTCCTACACAGGAAATACTTGGGGTAATGACCCAGCTTTCCGGTACTGGTGTGGAGATCAAGATTGCCCCACCTGACAGCCTATTTATCATTGGTTCAAATTCCATTCACCAACAAGGAGATTGGTACAGCATGGGGAGACATGCTTTAGACGACCCCATGCATCAACGCAATAAACGGATTTACGATATAGTGCTGGCTCTAGGCCTTTTGGCATGCTGGCCTTTTTTGGTTGGATTTAAGCGCAGTAAGATGCTAATCAACAACATAGCTCCTGTATTGAGCGGAAGAAAAACTTGGGTAGGATTTCACAGTAGGCCTACACCTTCTGGCGGAAAACTGCGCCAAGCGGTGGTACATCCTGCAGATGCGGTAGACAATCCTCCAAGTGAAATAGAACTGCTTGAACGGCTCGATCTTCTTTACGCGCGGGATTACAGCAGTTGGAGCGATTGGGAGATCCTTTGGAAGACCTTCACCAACCCGCGCCATTGAGGCATCTATTCGCTACCTTCGCAGCCACCCCCGAAACCAGAAATACGCATGGCACAATTCGAGCTCGTGATGCCCAAAATGGGCGAAAGTGTGGCCGAGGCCACCATCATCAAATGGCTCAAGCAAGAAGGCGAAATGATTGAAGCAGAGGAATCTGTTTTAGAAATCGCCACAGACAAGGTAGACTCTGAAGTACCCGCTCCTGTTGAAGGTAAGTTGGTGAAACGCCTTTTTGGAGAAGATGAAGTAGTGCAAGTGGGCCAAGTAATTGCGCTCATAGAAACCGAAGCTGGCACTGAACAATCTGCCGCCCCTGCCCCTAGTGCCGCACCTGTTGCAGAAGCTGTCAAGGCGGTAGCTGACCGTGTGGAAGAAGCAGTCTCTTCGGTTGTTGGTGAAGAAATCCCGCGTGAAGCCAATGGAAAATTCTATTCTCCCTTGGTGCGCAGTATTGCCAAAGAAGAAGGCATCAGTTTAGGTGAATTGGAAGCCATCAATGGCAGTGGAGAGAAAGGTCGTGTGACCAAAGGCGATGTAATGCGCTTTTTGGAAAACCGCAGCAGCAACGGCCATGTAGCAGCAACTAGTGCTCCTGCAGCTCCAGCAGCAAGTCCTGCCGTGGCCACCACCAACAAAGCTGCCGCACCTGCAGCCATCAAAGCGCCGAATGTAACCATCAACGAAGGAGACGAGATCATCGAGATGGATCGCATGCGCAAGCTCATATCAGACCATATGGTGATGAGCAAGCACGTATCACCTCACGTCACTTCGTTTGTTGAAGTAGACGTAACAAACCTCGTCAACTGGCGCAATAAGATCAAAGGCAGTTTTGAGAAACGCGAAGGAGAAAAAATCACCTTCACCCCTATTTTCATTGAAGCCTTGGTGAAGTCTATTCGCGACTTCCCCATGATCAATATCTCAGTAGATGGCGATCGCATTGTCAAGCGCAAGCGCATCAACATCGGTATGGCGGCTGCTTTGCCCTCGGGCAATCTCATTGTGCCCGTGATTCACGACGCAGACAGGCTCAACCTTTTGGGCTTGACCAAAGCCGTAAATGATCTGGCCAGTCGCGCACGTCAGAACAAGTTGAAGCCTGAAGAAATTCAAGGCGGCACCTATACCCTGACCAATGTGGGCACTTTTGGCAATGTGCTGGGTACGCCCATCATCAACCAACCCCAAGTGGCCATTATGGCAGCGGGTGCCATCATCAAAAAACCTGCAGTTCTGGAAACTCCAGACGGAGATGTGATTGCCATCAGACACAAAATGTTCTTGTCGCATAGCTATGACCACCGGGTGGTGGATGGTGCTTTAGGCGGAAGTTTTGTAAGGCGTGTGGCAGACTATCTCGAAGCCTTTGACCCCAACAGAGAAATCTAATCCAATAGGGAGGTAAGCCAAGGCAAGCCTCCCTTTCTTTTTATGCTTACACTCAAAAAACCCCTTTCTTTCTTTGACATAGAAAGTACTGGCACTGATGTAGTCAACGACCGCATTGTAGAACTGGCCATTGTTAAACGCCACCCTGATGGCAGATTAGAAAAGAAACGCTGGTTGATCAATCCTGAGCGACCTATCCCAAAAGAGGTGTCTGCCATTCATGGAATTACCGATGATATGGTCGCAAATGCGCCTACATTCAAAGCCTTGGCCCATGAAATTGCGCAATTCTTAGGAGAAAGCGACTTGGGAGGTTTTAACTCCAATAAGTTTGACATTCCCATTTTGGCCGAAGAATTCGAACGTGCCCGACAATCCGGTAGCAAAGTAGATTTCAATTTCCACAAGCGTTTGGCGGTAGATGTGCAGAATATTTTTCATCGAATGGAGCCCAGAAACCTCGGTGCTGCTGTGCGGTTTTATTGCAACAGGGAATTGGAAAACGCCCATAGTGCATTGGCCGATACTGAGGCAACTCATGATGTGTTCATGGCACAGCTTCAGCGATATGCCGAAGCCTTTGATACAGAGGCCCAAGAATTGGGGATGGCTGTAGACATGACCTTCTTGAGCAAGATTTCGAACAGGGGGAAAGTGTTGGATTTTGCTGGATTTGTGCGTGAGAATGCTGATGGCGAAGCCTATTTAAGTTTTGGCAAATACAAGGGGCGCACGGTAAGAGAACTCCTGAAGGAAAATCCGGGATATTTCCGTTGGATTCAAGATTCTGACTTCCCACTCTTCACCAAAAGAGTGCTCACTGAATTACAACTCAAGCTGACTCTAGAACAACAATGAAATTCATCTGTATTGGTCGCAATTACGCCGATCATGCCCGTGAATTGAAGAATGATTTACCCACTGAACCGGTAATCTTTCTCAAACCTGAAACGGCTTTGATCCTCAAGCGGCAGCCCTTTTTCCTTCCTGCCTTTAGTCAAGACATCCATCACGAAATTGAGTTGTTGGTCAAAATCAACCGCGTGGGAAAACACATTGAAGAACGTTTTGCGCATCGGTATTATGATGAATTGAGTGTGGGACTTGATTTTACTGCCCGCGATACCCAGCAGTTTTTGAAAGAGAAAGGACTGCCTTGGGAAAAAGCCAAAGCTTTTGATGGAAGTGCAGCAGTTGGAGAATGGGTTTCTAAAACAGATCTCGGCAACTTAAACGATCTCCATTTTCATTTAGAAAAGAATGGCGAAGTGGTACAAAAAGGCCACAGCGCGCATATGATTTTCTCCATTGATCGATTGGTGGCAGAAGTGTCTAAGTACTTCACTTTGAAGAAGGGAGACATCCTGTTTACAGGTACCCCAGCAGGGGTGGGCCCCGTTGCAGCGGAAGATGTGTTAACGGCCTATTTAGGCGATCAAAAGCTATTGGAATTACGCGTTAAATAAGTTTTTTATTGGGCTGAATCAGTATCTCCTCAGAAGGCCTGTGGCAGGTGGGCATTTCTGTTATATTTGTGGATGATCCATACTTCAGAAGTCTGAAGCCTTTATGAAGCAAACATTCTACTCGCTTTTGGCCCTGCTGGGCCTCAGCACACTGTTGACTGCCCAAACAGTGGTTTACCAAGAAGATTTTGACTCCAGCCCCATCGGAGGAAGTTGCACCAGCCGTGGAGGTTCAACAGGAGCGGCAGCTACACCTGTTCCGGCAGGTCAGTGGTGTTGGAACGATACCAACGTTACGTTCACCTCTGCTCCGAATTCGTACCATACAGAAACGCCGCTGAGCAGTGATACGGTGGTCTTCGAGTCGGCGAGTTTCAGCACCGTAGGAAACACCTTCGTACAGCTAAGCTTCTTTCAAAAAGCTTTGATGTTCGGTTCTATGCGCGCCGAAATCGAGGTGTCTAACAACAATGGCGCTACATGGACGAAGCTAACGGGCACGCAATATCTCGGTGCATCAGGGCCGTTTCCCACCCTTGGATATTTCAACATCACCTCCTATCCAACCAATACCAGCATTTGGGGAACACCTACAGCTCCATTGAATGTGAATGCCGCCCAATGGGTGCAGGAAGAATTTAATGTGTCTGCCTTTTTAGGGGGAGCCAATGGATTCGCGAATTGTAAGGTGCGCTTCATCTACCGCAGTATTCAAGGTAATATTTTGCCTTCAGCCAACTGGAACCAATTTGATGGTTGGTACATAGATGACGTAGAGGTGGTGGCTGCACCCTGTGAGGTAACGCCTCCAACAGCCAGTTTCAACTTGAATCCTGTTCCGGTTCCCTGCTACGACAACCAACCCCAAGGCGGAATTCTCAACGTCAATCCTAAAATTGGCATTGACGCTTCTGACCCAAGTGGGATGAACCAAGTGCGCTTGATCTACAGCGTGAATGGTGGTGCTGATCAAACTATTTTAATGACCAATCCTGGTGCCGGGCAGCCTAACCGTTGGGAATATCAATTTCCAGTGGGATTGCTAAGCATTGGAGATACCGTTGCCTATTATATTGAGGCAGAAGACGCTTCATGTATCAACAATGTGCGCCGCTTACCAGGTATTGCCGGCAGCAGGATTACTTTCTGGGTGCTACCCGGATTGCCTTCTAAATGTGGGGCTGCTGCTTGTGGCAGTACACCTACAGTTATCAGCACCTTCCCTTGGACAGAGAATTTTGAAGGCAATGAATGGGTTCCCGGAGTAGGTACAGGAGATGCAGGGGTAACCCACCGAGGTACCTTCCCTACTTTCCCCGTGAGCAATTGGGAAGTTTCTCCCAATACCACCAGCGCAGGCATGGGATGGAGCATCCGCCAAGGCGCTCACCCTGCTAGTAACACGGGGCCGAGCGGCGACCATACTACCGGCAACGGCAAGTATGTGTACATGGAAACCAGCCAAAGCAGCAATCCCCCGAATACCCAGTTGATTACGCCTTGTATTGATTTCGGAAACCTCAACGGTTGTATCTCTTTAGAATTTTTCTACCACAAGTTTGGGGCGTCTATGGGCAACCTTCGAATAGATGTTGATACAGGAAGTAACAGCTCCGCTTGGTGGAATGGATATGTGGTGATTCCTGGAAGTACCCACAGCAGCCAGTCTGCTCCTTGGACCAAAAGCATAGTGGATTTAACCCCATTTGCCGGTCAACTGATTCGCCTGCGCTTCACGGGTACTCGAGTAGGCGCAACAGGTGATATGGCCATCGATGACCTCCGAATTTTTGAACCAGATCCAGTGGAAATGGAATTGGTTGATTTCATTGCGCCAGTCAATGGATTCTGCTCTTACAGCAGCACCCAACCAGTTCGCATTAAATTGCGAAATCAAGGTTGTCAGACCATTACCTCTATTCCAATTCGTTTCAATCTCAATGGAACGAACTACAACGATGTGATCAATACCAGCTTGGCATCAGGTGATACGCTTACTTACACCTTTACACCTACTGCTGACCTCAGTGCTTTTATCACCCACAGTATCTCTGTTTTTGTAGAAGCACCCGGTGATGCCAATCCCGCCAACAACAGCATGGGGCCACGAAATATCCAGCATGACCCCAGTATTTCGGGATTCCCTTATTTCCTCAACTTCGACGGACCAACTACCGTTCCCGGCAATGGTACTCCTACCAACCCCGGAACCTTGGGCACTACAGACTGGACCATCGCTCCGCTGAACAACTCGGCCTCTAACTTCTCTTGGTATGTGGGTACGGGCATGACCCCTACCAATTTGACCGGACCTTATGGCGGCTATCAAAGTGCCAATTACCTTTACACAGAAGGCAATTATGGAACGGCTCCAGCCAGTGCTGTTTTGCTGAGTGAGTGTATCGATTTAGGCGGCCTTAGCGCTCCTTATATCGACTTCATGTACCATTTCTATGGGCCAGATGCAGGGGCTTTGGTGGTACAGGTTAAGCCTGAAACTTCGAACAACTTCTCTTCGGTAGGCGGTGCTATTTTAGGTACCAATGCCTCACAAACAATGGCAGATGAGTTCGATGAGTGGAAGTTGCGGCATATTGATCTATCTGCGTTTGCCAATCAAACAGTTGAGATCAGAATCGTTGTGCAAAAGACCGGCACTGGTCAGGCAGCAGATGTAGCCATTGATGAGCTTCGTATTTATGACCAAGCAGCAAATGATGTTGGCATTATTGCCATCAATACGCCTGGTGGTAGCGTAAGCATGCCTGCTAATACAGGTCCACAAGTGACCATCCAAAACTATGGGTCTACTGCAGTCACCAGTATTCCTTTGAGCATCACTTTAACGCCAGCTTGCGGAGGGGCACCGGTGACCATCAATAATACTTGGACAGGTACTTTGCAGCCCGGAAGCTCTATCAACCACACCATTACTAATATTCCGGCTTACATACGTGGAGCACAAGAGCTGTGTATCTCTACCAATTTAACAGGAGATAGTTACAGTTTCAACAATGACTACTGTAAGTATGTGACCGGTTTCGAAGACTTGCCCATTCCTTTCTTTACTGATTTTGAATCTTGTGATCGCGATGAGCACGGCTTCAATGTAATGGCCAATGTGGGTGGAAAAACCTATCGTCTCTGGCGCAAGAAAACGGGCAACGGCGCCCATTCTGGGCAGCGCAGTTGGAAAACGGGCACTGCTACGCAGAACTATCGCGAAGATTCTCGCGAAGCATTACGCCTTCCACGTTTCTTCGGGTTTGACTCTATCATGGGAGCAGAAATTCGCTTCTGGCACAAGTTCAACTTTGCGGCCGGAGATGGTGGTCAGGTGCAATATTTCAATCAAGGAAGCTGGGAAGCTTTGGGAGATGCTGTTCCGCTTCCTGACTATCCCAACTGGTACGCGAATCCTAGTTTGGGTACTACCCAAGTAGCCGCCTTGAACGATGAACCTGGCTTTAGTGGCAACTCCAATGGATGGGTGCTTTCTACTTATCCCTTGGCTTTCATGAACAACAACACTTCTCCCTTGGCCTTGCGATTTATGTCAGGGTCTAACAACTCTGCCAATTCTACCGGTTGGGAAATAGATGATTTTGAAATCTACGTTCCACCCCAATTCAGTGCGGCGCCTATTGACATTCGTACCGTAGCCAACCTGCCTTTCCCAGGTGACAACCAACTGATGGTTCGCATTGAAAACTCCGGCGCCCGTCCTTTGGACAGCTGTGAGGTAACCGTTTGGGCTGACAACACTTTTATTGGCTCCCAAAAAGTACGTTTTGATCCACCCTTGGACCGTGGACGTTCGCGTTGGGATACCATTCAAGGACCATGGCTGGGTGCCACTAGCGGAGCCCACAATGTGTGCGCTTACACCCAATTCCCGAACGGTCGTGGATTTGACGATTTCACCGGAGATGATAGCCTGTGCAAGAATCTGGTAATTCTCAATATTGTGTCGAATATTGACACCATTGGATATTGCAACGATTTCGATAATCCGGCACAGGAAGAATGGCTCACTTTGAACTATGCGACCTATGGCGATGGCTTCACCTTCTGGGAGAAAGGCACTCCGGGTCAAGCAAGTATCAACGGCGCTTTTTCTGGAAACAATGCTTGGATGGTGAATTTGAACAACAACTACCGCAATCGTGACTCCTCTGCCCTGTTCACACCGGTTTTTGAAGTTGATTCTACCCATCGCTACCGCATCTCCTTCATGCACAATTTCAAAACTGAACGCTACCACGATGGCGGTACCATTGATATCTCTAAAGACGGAGGCGTATCATGGGAAACCGTAGGTGAAGTACGCGCCCAGTGGTTCAACACCCAGTTTGTGACTTCTTTGGATGTGATCAAACCAGGATGGACCTATCAATCGAATGGTTGGATTCCTGCTAGCTTGGTGGTGCAGATTCCGAAAACAGGTCCTGTCATCTTCCGCTATCGCTTTGGTTCAGACCAAGGAATAGAAACAGAGGGTTGGGCCATTGACGACTTCTGCTTCCAACAGACATTTGATCAAACCGAGTACTATATAGGCTTGGAAGACCGGATCCCAGGTCTGGCGCATTTGGGCGAACTCTACCCCAACCCGGCCAAAGACCAAACACGCATCGACCTCAATCTCATTGAATCGTCTGATGTAACCATCCGAGTCTATGATCTCATGGGTAAAGAACTACTCGTACTTCCAAACAGCCTCGAACGCGGTGCCCATACTTTACAGATTCCTACGAGCCAATTAGCTGCAGGATTGTACATCATTGGCATCGAGGTAGACGGACAACGAATTGTGAAAAAACTCATCATCGACTAAAAGTCGCTGCGTGTGTTTCTGAAAGCCATCTCTGACGAGATGGCTTTTTTTATGCTTTCCATCGGCCACATTGTCTTGTATTTAAGTAGCTTACAGTCATCTTGACCGATCTGCAACTTCTTGATACAACTGGATGAAAGCTTGATACAGCAGAGAAAAATTCATCAACATCATGAATCTCGATAAATACACTACCAAAGTTCAGCAGGCCTTACAACAGGCCCAACAAATGGCATTGGCCAATGACCATCAAAGCATAGAACCTGTTCACATTCTCAAAGGAATGTTGACCGTAGATCAAAATGTACTGCCCTTTCTTTTTGGCAAGCTTCATTTCAATCACAAGAAC
>CAZDPF010000048.1:11752-14135 GCA_964507215.1 uncultured Chryseobacterium sp.
GAGCTAAGAAAAGGGAATGAAGTGAAATCAGCCAGTGCAGAAGAAACCTATAATTCATTAGAAAAGTACGCCCGCAACCTCATCCAATTGGCCAAAGACGGTAAACTCGACCCAGTGATCGGCCGAGACGATGAAATCCGCAGGGTGCTACAAATTCTCTCTCGCCGCACCAAGAACAATCCCATTTTAATTGGAGAACCAGGTGTAGGCAAAACTGCCATTGCAGAAGGACTCGCTCACCGGATTATTCGCGGAGACATCCCAGAGAATCTACAAGACAAATTGCTTTATTCACTCGATATGGGCGCATTGGTAGCCGGTGCGAAGTATAAAGGAGAATTTGAAGAACGATTAAAATCGGTAGTCAAAGAGGTCAGCCAGTCTGATGGTCGTATCGTGCTTTTCATAGACGAGATCCACACACTTGTGGGAGCCGGTGGTGGCGAAGGCGCTATGGATGCTGCCAACATTCTCAAACCAGCATTGGCACGAGGAGAACTCAGGGCAATAGGCGCCACTACGCTCAATGAATACCAGAAGTACTTCGAAAAAGACAAAGCGCTCGAAAGACGTTTCCAGATTGTGATGGTAGATGAACCCGATCGAGAGTCGGCCATCTCCATTCTCAGAGGAATCAAAGAAAAGTACGAGACCCACCACAAAGTGCGCATTAAAGACGAGGCCATTCTCAGTGCGGTAGAACTCTCTCAACGCTATATCCCCGATCGATTCTTGCCAGATAAAGCCATCGACCTCATTGACGAGGCTGCTGCCAAATTGCGAATGGAAATCAATTCCAAGCCAGAAGAGATTGATACGTTAGACCGGCGCATTATGCAGCTTGAAATAGAAGCAGAAGCCATTAAACGGGAAGACGATTTTAAGAAGCTGGCGGTTTTAAAAGAAGAATTGGCAGACCTCCACGAACAACGCAATGGCTTACAAGCCAAATGGAACAGCGAGAAAGAGGTGGTAGATCGCATTCAAACGGCCAAAGAGGAAATTGAAAAGCTCAAGTTTGAAGCCGAGCAAGCAGAACGCAGCGGCGACTACGGCAAGGTGGCGGAAATACGTTACGGCCGAATCAGGTCTCTAGAAGAACAGTTGCATGAATCTGAAGCTGCCCTGAACAGCATACAGCAAGGCGATCATTTGATTAAAGAAGAGGTAGGCCGAGAAGATGTGGCGGAAGTGGTGGCCAAATGGACGGGCATTCCCGTAACGCGCATGTTGCAAAGCGAGCGAGAAAAGCTGTTGCATTTAGAAGATGAATTGCATCAAAGGGTGATTGGCCAAGAAGAAGCCATTGGCGCTGTAGCCGATGCTATTCGTAGAAATCGTGCAGGCCTGAACGATGAGAAACGTCCCATTGGGTCTTTCATCTTTCTAGGAACCACCGGAGTGGGTAAAACAGAGCTGGCCAAAGCGTTGGCCGAATACCTTTTTAACGATGAAAAGGCACTCACCCGAATAGATATGAGTGAATACCAAGAACGGCACAGTGTAAGCCGATTGGTGGGTGCCCCTCCCGGTTATGTAGGCTATGACGAAGGCGGACAGCTCACCGAGGCAGTTCGTCGCAAGCCCTACTCTATTGTGTTGCTCGATGAAATTGAAAAAGCCCATCCTGATGTATTCAATATTCTGTTACAGGTATTGGATGACGGACGACTGACCGACAACAAAGGAAGGGTGGCCAATTTCAAGCACGCTTTGGTGATTATGACCTCTAATCTTGGCTCACACTTGATTCAGGAAAAAATTGATCAAGCGCGCATCGGCAGTAGGGATGAGCAAATGGAGGCCATCCGGAATGAATTGTTACCGCTCTTGCGTAAGAATTTACGACCCGAATTCTTGAATCGAATTGATGAAACCATTGTGTTCACACCCCTCAATCAGCAGGAGATCAGAGAGATTGTTCGTTTGCAGATCAAAATGCTCAGTGATCGGGTGAAGGCCCAAGACATTATCCTCGATGCCAGTCCGGAAGCCATTGATCTCTTGGCGAAGCTTGGGTTTGACCCACAATTCGGGGCCCGACCCTTGAAAAGAATCATTCAAAGGGAAGTACTCAACAAGCTTTCAAAAGACATTCTCAGCGGGAGTATCTCGGCCGATAGTGTCATATTGATTGATGCCTTTGAAGACCAGCTCGTCTTTCGAAACCAAGAAACCCCGCAGATCAATCTCTAAAAAAAAGCCGGTCCACGAGGCCGGCTTTCTTGTTTTTAAGCAGTAGCTATTGCTTCAACACCTTGAAAACCATTAGCTCTTCGCCCACTTGTAACTTAAAGAAATACAATCCTACTGGAAAAGCCTGCATATCATAACGCAATTGCTGTCCATTGGTAGCCCGGCTGTCCATCCGAACGCCATTGGT
>CAZDPF010000049.1:0-13942 GCA_964507215.1 uncultured Chryseobacterium sp.
TAGGGTGGAGGTTCCTCAGATGTTGATCACTCCAGAAGGCCAGCTCAACCAAAACGGGTGCTAGGTCGAGTGCTTTTTCGGTGAGTATATAATAGTATACCTTTTTGTTGTTGGGCTTTTGCATTTTGATGACTAGACCCATCTCTTCCAACAATTTCAGTTTGACGGAGAGAATATTGGTCGCAATGGCTTCTTCACTCGTTGTGAAGTCTTTGAAGGTCTTCTTTTCTTCAATCAGCATGAGCTTGATGAGCACCAACATCCATTTATCGCCCAACACATCCAGGGAAGAAGTAAAAGGACAATCACATCGAAAGTCAATGGGCATCGACAAGGAGGCTTAGCATGATTACTTGCAAAACAAAAGTTTTTTCACAAATAGCTTGTGATTGCAAGTGATAATATTGTTTTGCTTGCATAACAAAAGTAAAAAGATTTTCCTCATGCAGCAAGTGTCAGCAATAATACTGGTTTCAAGCCTTTTGGCCTCCTTTCATTGGGGAAGCGAAACCTTACCTCCAACTGAAACATCAACAACCAATATGAACAACAAAGAAATCGTAGGGACATTCTTAGGTGCTGTGATGCAAGGCGATGCAGCCACTGTTCGGCAATGGGCCAATGCAGACTACATCCAGCACAATCCTTTTATTCCAACGGGTCTGGAACCCTTTATTGGGCTTTTTCCGGTATTGCAAGCGCATGGCACTACGGCAGAGAACATTCGCATGTTTGAAGACGGACAGTTTGTATTCATGCACAATATTTGGCGGAATGCCGAGCCTTTCGGCGCGAAGGAAATGGTGTCTTTTGATATCATTAGGCTGGATGATAA
The DNA here is from genome assembly GCA_964507215.1 of uncultured Chryseobacterium sp. GTDB lineage: Bacteria > Bacteroidota > Bacteroidia > Flavobacteriales > Schleiferiaceae > RFXV01. Next base: position 836 of record CAZDPF010000049.1, read on the forward strand.
CGGCAAAGTGGCCGAGCATTGGGACGCCATGACCCCATTGGCGAGTACTTCAGCCAGTGGTCGGAGCCAAACGGATGGCCCTACTGAGGTTACCGACATTGATCGCACCGAAGCCAATAAGGCTTTGGCCAAGGCCTTGATAGAACTTTAGACTTGCATGAACAAAAGTTGTAAGGGAAATTTAGAATCGAACCTGTGAATACCACAGGAGGCTAGGCAAGGCCGAGAGTGAACTAACGATGACAAGGGGATTAAGCCCCAAACGTCTATTTAGACTCCCGGCCCTTGCTGAACCCTCAGGCTCAGATAGAAAATGAGGTTAGTAGACCTAGTAAAGTTACCAAGCTCGGGTTCAGGCATAGCCCTTTGTGGGTGCACACAACAACTCAAAATTATGAATTACCAATGGTTTATTGGGCTTGATGTAAGCAAGAGCAAGCTCGATGTAGTGGTGATGAATCCTTCAGCTGTAGTAGTGATGGGGGAAGAAGTTGCCAACACGAAGAAAGAGTTGAACAAGTTTTTAAGGAAGCTGAGGAAGAGCTGTAATGGCCCAGCACTATTTTGTTTGGAGGCTACTGGAGGCTACAGCAATGAAGCTGTCAGGGTCTTGTATCAAGCAAAGGAAGATGTGTGGGTGGCCAATGGTGCAGATGTGAAGAGCAGTATTGGACTTCAGAGAGGGAAGAATGATAGTGTTGATGCTAAACGCATTGCGGACTTTGCTCGTCGTCATAACGATAGAAAACGTTTGGTTACCGCATCGTTTATACGCACCATGGCATTGCGGGATCTGGTATCCATGAGAGATTACTTTGTCAAGGAACGCTCAAGCTTACTCAAACGTAATCAACAAATAGAGCTGGGGGCAAGCGAGCTACGGTCATTTGCAAAACAAGTGCATCAAAGAGCCATCCTACAGGTAAGCACACACATCAAGCTGATAGATCAGAAGATCACAGAGTTTATTGAGAACAGTGGGGACATGAGGCAGCAGTTTATGCTGATGATCTCTGTGGTTGGTATTGGACCTATAATCGCCGCATCATTGTTGGCCTATACCCATGGAATGACCGCCTACAACAACCCCAGGCACTTGGCTTCCTACATGGGTGTAGCACCCTTTGAGCATCGATCAGGAAGTTCGATAAGGGGAAGGACTAGGGTGTCTTACAAAGCCAACAAAGGCCTGAAAAAATTACTTCACCTATCTGCCTTATCCGCCATTAAAAACGACGAACAGATCAAAGCTTATTATGAAAGAAAGGTGCAGGAGGGCAAACATAAAATGGCCGTCCTAAACGCCGTCAGAAACAAAATAATACACCGCCTTTGTGCAGTATTAGACCGACAAACACCCTACATCAAGGACTTGCAAGTGTCATAGAATACTTACGATGGCGTGGATCTTAGATTTTAACAATCCTACCTAAATTATGTTCGTCGGCACTTGGGGCAGGGCTGTGCTCAAGATTCATCTAGTGAAGAGTTAGAGTGTTGGCGCAGAGCTATTGATGGTTTAATCTTCAACGCCTTCCCGATGGTTCCGAATCTTTGTCCTGTTCGTTCCGGGCGACAACCACTAGTCAAATAATTGTGCCACGGAAGAATATTCGGACGTCCTGTGGGTTCAGAAAGTGGACGTAAAGTTCCTCCAGCCACGTCAATGTGCTTAGGCACTGGTCTGCCTAGGGTAATTCTTGAGATACAGGCAAGGTGAAGTTCTTTCGAACTATTGGCTTAAAAAATGCTCTTTTCGTTCGTGGACCGACTTCAATAGGAATATCCATCCCATTGTCCGTCACCGCAGCACGGTCACTTGGCCGTAGATTCTTCCGTTGCGGTGGATCAATACCCATTGGTACACCCCGTCTTGCGCGGTGTTGACGGCTTGCTTGGCATCCCAAAACTCTTCAAAAGGCTTACGGGTTTCAAAAATCAATTCGCCCCAGCGATTGAATATCAGAAAGCGAGCGTCTGCATAGCATTCGTCTCCGGCAATGATGAACACTTCATTCCTTCCGTCGCCATTGGGGGTAAACACATTGGGAATAAACAGTCGATCAATACGCTCCTCCACCCGCATAAGGGTATCTAACACAAAGGCATCATCGCAAACGGTATCTTGTATGCTCAGCTTCAATCGGTACAATCCTTCGCCAGGAAAACGATAGTTTAAAATGGGACCGCCTGCAATGCTATCACCAGTTCCCAAAACCCAATTTACTTGTACCGAATCAGACACATTGCCAATCTCCAATCGGCTCAAGGGCTCCTCACAACTGGCTTGGGTGAGGGAGAGGGTAGGATTGAAATCAACTTCGTCAAACACCAAAGTGGCTTGGGTGGTGTCGCTGCTCCAACAAACCGTATCAATAGCAATCAGGCTTACTTCGTACGTCCCGAAGGAAGGGAATCGGTGTACGGGGAAGGCATCGGTAGAAATGCTGCCGTCGTCAAAATTCCATTGAAACGCTTGTGCACCCTGACTGCTGTTGCTAAAACGCACTGCTTTATTGGGATTACAACTCACGGCATTGTGAGCAAAGCTTGCCCGTGGCTTGCTGCCGCGCAAATGGGTAAAGGCGAGCCTCGAGGTATCGCTTGTGCCGCACAGGGTGTCAAAGGCCACCAATGTCACGTCATAAGTGCCCAATTGATCGAAACGTGCAGTTGGCTCAGCGAGATCAGATTGGGTGCCGTTGCCAAAATCCCATAAGTAGCGATTTGCATTTACGCTATTGTTGGAAAAGCGAAGCAAAAGGGTGTCGCAAATGGTATCCGGCGTAAAACCGATATCAATAGCAGCAGCGGCGCTTATAGACGATTCAAAATCAATCTTAATAACCCCCAAATTGCAATTGTTGCTGTTATTCGAAGGTCCGTAAACGCCAGGTGTAGTGGGAAAAGTTTGGTTGCTACATCCTGCACAAACTGCTTGGTAAATAGTGCCTTCCGGACTGAATCTACTGGTGCCAGCATCTACATGTTCATCGGCTCTGCCGCCATAGTAGGTGGCAAATTGCAAGGCGCGCGCATCTTCTTCCAACACCATAAAATAGAACTCGCTGCCATCAGTAGAATCTTGCAGCGCATCCGCAGAAAGCGGCATATTGTTCATCAAACCCAAATTGACAGTATTGGTCACGCCCCCCCATCCACTCAAGTAAATATTGAAGCAATCATCTACCAAAAAGGCCGTAGGCGACATATTGGGTACTTGTCCGTTGCCAATCACTGTGCTCCAGCGCAATTGCGAGAGATCAGGACTGAGTTTTTGAAGGAATTGTCCGCCCGGACTCTGACTGAACACACCGGCGCTAATGGGCATCACCCCAAAGGTTTGTCCGAGCACATACACAAATCCAAAGCGATCAATATCTACCAAATACACCTGATCCACCGCATTGCTTCCGATATAGCTAGCATTGAGAAAGCTGCCATTTCCCGAGCTCAAACGCAGAATATATCCGTCTGAGTTACCATTGAGGGTGGGTTGTAGGGCATTGGTGCTCATTTGTAAAGTATTGCTGCGCGTCCCTCCCACGACGTATACGCTGCCATCATTGCCCAATTCGAGCGCATTGGCATTGTCTGCCACTGAACCGCCATAATAGGTACCCCATCGGATGCCTTGGAGGTCAGGGGGGAAGGAGGCAATTAGGGCATCTTGCCATCCGGCCATTGCCGATTGAAAGCCGTTGGGCATGTTCACATTGGCAGATTGGGTGACCGAGGCGATGTAGATATTGTTCTGATCATCCACCACTACTTCACCACGAAATTCATCAGCATAGTTCACCGCAAACTGATCGTTGATTCCATCGTTGAGGCTGCCACCAAACAGCGTGCTTCCCAACAGTTGGGTGCCGTTGGCATTCAGCTTGGCAATGAATAGGTCTGTGCCATTGTTGAATCCGTAACCTCCTTGTGAATAGTTGGTTCCCCCTTGAAAAACGGATTGATACGCCTGCGGATGCATGGGGAAATTGTTGGAGCCGGTAATGCCCAGAATGATCAAATTTCCTTGCTGATCGACCACCAAACTGTGGGGTTGTTCATTGCCAGAGCCCCCGAGATAGGTGGCGTACAAAGCCTGGGTGCCGTCTGCATTGAACTTGGTGATGGCCACGTCTATAATGCCTCCGCCAAAATTCTCTTGGTAGGCGCCCAAGCGAGTGGGGTAGCCCATGCCAAAAGCAATTCCGCCTCCATATACATTGCCTTGATCATCATAGGTGGCAGAAAAGCCCCAGTTGTCGGCGTTGGAGCCCGAAAAGCTGGAGAATACCAAAACCGGATCAATGATGAGGGGCTCGCTTCTGTCGTAATGGCCCAATTCCAATCCAATGGTTCCATCATTGGCTAGTTGGTACCTACATCGCACTGATTTGTTCGGCAGATGGGGTTGATAGGCTTTGGGAATCCATTCTTGTATGGTGCCCCATGCCGTGTGAATGAGCAGCTTTCCGTTGCGCAATTCCACAGATTCCACTCCATCATACCGGTAGCGAATCTGTTCAGGATTGGCGTTGGCCTGGAGATGAAAGTTGAATTTCAGCGATTGATCTTCCGTGGTGAATTCCACGTCGATGCCAGGATAGAGTTGCTGCATTCGCGCGCCTTTGCCCGGATAGACATGGGTGCGCCAACGCGAGGGATCATTGCCCTGTAGATAATGATGGGGCGTTGTTACGCTCTGTTCTGTGCGGTTCACACGGCTTTGCCCGCCCACAAATTGCAGCTTAAAAGCCAGGCGATCCTCCACAGTGGAGGCTTCTTCATGGTGGTGGTGAAGATCAGCTTGCCGAAAGTGGAACAAGACCCCGTCATTTTCCAGGAAGGCCGTTCCGGTATTCATCCGCAAACGATGACTGAAGGAGGCTTCCCATTGCCCAAGATTGGGTTCGAATAGGCCTTGCGCAAAGCTTTCCCACGACAAAAATGTCAAAAGTAGAATGGCCCAATAATGCCGTGGAAGTTGCATAACCCTCAAAGGTAAGAAGGCTCATTAAGCTTTGATTTTCTTTCACCCGCTTTTTTGATTAGCGGAGCCTTTTACTGAGCAACTGTAGTCTTTGGTGTTTTTGGTCTCGGAAGCAAATGACAAAAACTTCCTCATCTTCTTGCAGTTTCCAGCTTTTGCGCAACTCTTCTGCGGAAGTGCCAAAATTCTTGCTGATGATGGATGCCGCTACTGGGCGGTTCTTTTTGTGGAGGCTTTCGGTGACTTGAAAAATGCGACCCGGAAATGCGGTCAACAGTTGATCAGCGGTGTAGAGATGCGTGTTTGGAGCTATTTTTTCCAATCCGAAGGCATCGGCAAGGGCATCCCAAGCCATCGATTTATTCATGGCTGGCGAGGGATCATAGAGGTATTGCTTGGGACTTTCGGCAAAAGAATGCGGTTGTTTCCCGATGGCTGATGATGGCCATTGCACGGCATTCCATTTTCCCTCCACCTCATGCACATGAACAGTGGTGCGCGTTATTTCTTCGTGCCATTCAAGCAGCACTTCTTTGCATTCTCCCTGGTGTTCAAGGAGGTGCAGCGTGCAGGCCTTCCCCATGCGTCGGATGATCTCCTGCAAATCGTGTAAGGGCGAAAGCTTAATCAACCAATGGCCACCCAATGGCATTTTATCTTGAATAGAATCCCAATTCGGACTCATCTGATCAAGCGAGCGAGATCGCTTCCCTGAACGTTCATCCGGCCTGCGATCGGGGTCGAGGTAGACGTAAGTATCAGATGGAATATGCTCGGGCAGTAACTGTAAACCATCACCTTGTTGCACCTGAATGTTCAATTGCAAGCATCGAAAATTGGCCGCGCTCAATGAAGCCAGTTCAGCATCTAGTTCGGTGTAATGAACCGCTAAGCCCCTTAGGGCAAAGGCGATGGAATCAATGCCCAATCCGCCCGTGAGATCGTACAAGTTGCCATTTGGCCGCAGCCACATCGACTTAAATCGCGCGGTGGTGAAAGAGCTGCATTGTTCGGCCCATTTGCTTTGATGACATTGAAAGCCCTGTTCGAACCACGCTTCTGGTAGTTTGCCTCGCAAGCGCCTTTCTACTTGAAGCGCTTCTGCCCAACGCTTTCGCATGGGGTCTTGCGCCCATTTCATCACGAGCTTTTGCGGATCGAGCCCTAGGTTTTCTTTCCTAAAAGCCAAGAAGTTTTGAAGTGCATCTTCTGAAGCAGCTTCAGACATCGCGGGTGAGATTTTGAATAATCTCAAAGGCACTTAAGAATTCTTTGGCGATGATGCGAAAGAGCGAGTACACCGGAACGGCAACAATCATCCCCCCAATACCAGCCAATGTGCCGGCTGCGGTGATCACCAAGAAAATTTCAAGCGGGTGGGCATTCACAGAATTGGAGTAGATGAGTGGCTGCAGAACGAAGTTGTCTGTCAGCTGTGTGATGGCAAATACCAAGGCCATATAGCCCATGAGAATGGTGAGTTCATTAAAGGGTAGGTCGAGGTTTTGCGCGGCCCCCAAAATGATGCCCACCAGGGCACCAATGAGCGGTCCGATATAAGGAATTACATTGATGAACCCTGCAAACAAGGCGATTAAAAGAATTTGTTCAATGCCGATGAAGCTCATTCCAACCGCCACCATGCTGGCAACTATACTCACTTGTAGGAGCAGTCCGATGAAATAGCGCGAAAGCAGTCTTTTTACCTTGGGAACAATGCGGTTGAGCTTGTCGTGGTGTTTGGTGTTGATGATGGCGTAGAGAATGGATCGCGAAAGGCCTTCGTCTTTCAGGAAAAAGAAGGTGATGAACACCACCGAAAACAGGGCGATGAAGAGCTGACTGATGCCTCCAGCCAAACTGTTGAGCACATCTCCCATTTTATTGAGGCTAAGGCCTTGCAGGATGTTTTCTTTGAGTTGCTCTGGCTCAAAGGAAATATGGAGTTCTTGTGCAATAGCGGCATAGCTGCGCACTTGTTCTTCGAGGTAGTTGGTAAAGCTGGCGAGATCTACTTCAGACCAAACCTGCATTTCTTCCATCAGCAGCGGAACAATGAGTATGATGAGGCCTGAGATTACGCCCATTTGCAAGATCACTACTAATGCAGCGGCCAATGCAGCAGGCATTTTGAAACGCCCAAGGTGGCGCTCTTTCAACCAATGAGCCAGCGGTCTTCCCACAAAAGCGAGAAAGAGCGAAATAAGCACATAATAAATGAGATTGCGCAAGTAGTACAGGCCTGCCACCAGCAAGCTGAGTAAGAGCAGAGAAAGTACCGCTTGTACGTATTTATTCCGTTGGATCATTGCGTAAACTAAAAGCGTAAGCAATCATATTGGCCCCCATCTTCAAAGCGAGTTGACGAATTTCTTCACTGTCGTTGTGTACCTCGGCATCTTCCCATCCATCCCCCAAATCAGATTCATAAGTATAGAGCAAAACAATGCGCCCATTGCGACGGATCACCCATGCTTGCGGCGGTTGTTCATCGTGGGCATGCACCTTGGGGAGCCCATTGGGAAGAGTAAATGGATATTGAAAGAGAAAAGAGGAAATGGCCAGTTCTTCGAGAGGTGAATCAGCAAATAGGCTTTCGAGTATGGGCCGGATGAAAGGATCCATTCCGTAGTTGTCATCAATATGCAGAAAGCCCCCCGCATCGAGGTAGCGCCGGATGCGCGCTTGCTCTTCTTCAGAGAAAACCACATTGCCGTGCCCAGTCATGTGGAGGAAGGGATAGGCAAAAACCTCATCGCTTTTGAAACTCACTTGAGCGGGTTTCAATTCCAAACGACTTCCGAGTTGTTCATTACAGAAGCGCGCCAAATTGGGCAATGAAGTGGGATTGGCATACCAGTCTCCACCACCATCGTATTTCAGCACGGCCAGCTGTTGTGCTGCAAGTGGAAGAACACAAGCCCAGGCCATCCACAATCGAAAAATAAATGGTATTCGCATCATACAAAGCTAAAGCCAGGGCAAGGTACTAAGCCTTGAACTTCGAGGCGGGTTCAATCGTAAAAACATCGATAGCTACACTAGACAAAACCAAGAATAATCAATGCGCGCTTTTTTCGTATTTCGCACATTGGACCTTAGTCCGATCTACATGAAGAATTGGAAGTTGACTTTTGCACTGATCGCATTGCTTTCCAGTGGCTTGCGAGGGCAAACCAGTGCCACCTACAGCTTGGGGGATATTGGAACGGATTACAGCACGAATGCAACTCCTGCATTAGAGTCTGGTTGTACTGACACGCTTACGGTCAATATTACGCCAGGTGACTTGGTGGTTAGCATAGATTTAAGTTACACCATGACCTCCATCAATGGTGGGTGGATGTCAGAACAGGCCTCCTACCTTGAGTGCGCCACTACCGGAATTAAAGAAGCGGCAGTTTCCAATGGGGCAGGAAATACGGGAGGGACATTTTCTTACAATCGAAATGGACTGAACATCGCCAATGGAATTTCCGCAACTGGCGAATTAAAGTTTGTTATTCATGCTTTCCGCTCATTCGGAAATTTTGGTCAGTGTAACACCAATACGGCCCGTGTCAACAACAACAGTTGGACAATCACGGTCAATCACATTCCGCCGCCTACTTGTCCGTTTCCCACCAATGTGCAAGTACAAAGTGTAGGAGTAAATGCTGCACTGGTGAACTGGGTTTCAGGCGGGGCTACCAATTGGCAAATAGAATATGGTCCAGCAGGTTTTGCCCCAGGCAGTGGAACTGTTGTTTCTGCCAATACCAATCCCTTCCGCATCAATGGATTAAATGCGTTTACCCAATATGATTTTTATGTAAGAGACAGTTGTGCTCCCGGCGATGTCAGCATTTGGACGCCAGGACCTGCGTTTCGCACCCTTTGTACTCCAGCGGTGGCTCCTTGGATGAACGACTTCCAAGGCGGTCCTTGGGTTCCTGGTACAGGATTCTTCAACAATAGCGATGGTATCAATGCTTGTTTCGAAAGAGATCCAGGAGGGATTCCGGTTGGGACTTTTACTGGAGAGTACTATTGGGGTACCAGACAAGGAGCCACCAGTGGCTTTCAGTCTGGGCCATCGGTAGACCATACATTGGGTACTAACAGTGGTAAATACGTATTTACGGTAGCTGCATTGGCCGATCCGGGTGATCAAGCGGAGATTATTACCCGTTTGGTAGACTTGTCACCACTAACTGTTCCTGAATTGCGCTTTTGGTACCATATGTATGGTGCTGATGTGGGCACTTTGCGGGTGGAGGTAGACAATGGCACGGGTTTCAGTCAGGTGTGGTCGTTAAGCGGACAGCAGCAAACAGCCAAAACTGCTCCTTGGCAAGAAGCCATTGTTCCCTTGCCTCAATTTGCCGGAGATACCGTCAGGGTCCGTTTTGTGGGCATTTCTCTCAATGGTGGCTTGAACGGAGAAATGGCCATCGATGATATTAGTCTTGACGAAGCGCCTTCTTGTCCGCAACCCAATGGTCTTCAGGCATTATCAGTAGGTGCACAGAATGTGGTCATCGATTGGCAACCGGGTACAGCCTCCAACTGGAATGTTATTTATGGTCCTGCTGGCTTTGCGTTGGGCTCGGGCACCATCGTGAATGCGTCTACTCATCCATTCAATTTAACGGGCTTATCAGCCAATACCAATTATGACATTTACGTACGCGATAGTTGTGGAGTAGGGGATGTGAGTGTGTGGATTGGTCCCTTAACGGTTCGCACCAACTGTTTGCCCTTTGCCACTCCGTATACCATGAATTTTGATGGAGTCGCTTGGATTCCTGGAACCAATTTCAACAACGGAGGCGATCAGATCAATCCTTGTTGGTCGCGTGATCCCGGACAGCAAACCGGATTTACCGGGGCCTACTTTTGGGGAACGGGCACTGGACAAACCAATACCCCCAATACTGGCCCAAATGCTGATCACACCACCGGATCTGGTAAATATATTTTTGTTGAATCTTCATTTGGTACTACAGGTGCAGAGGCTGAAATAGTTTCACCACTTATTGATCTCACCAATTTAAATGTTCCTGAGCTGCGTTTTTGGTATCACTTTTACGGAGCAACTACCGGTGATTTGAAGGTGGAAGTCAATAGCGGAAGTGGTTGGACGCAGGTATTCAGTCTCTCAGGACAACAACAAACTACACAAACAGCTCCTTGGCTAGAGGCCATTATCAATATCAGCGCCTATGCCAACGATACCATTCAGGTGCGCTTTATTTCAGAAAAAGGTTTGGGTGGCCAAGGAGATATGGCCATTGATGATTTTACCGTTCTAGAAGCCCCCAGTTGTCCGCAACCTTCCAATTTTCAGGCCTTGGCCATTGGTTCCAGCAATGTTAACCTCGATTGGACAAGTACTGCCACCAATAGCAATATATCCTATGGATCTCCAGGTACTGCAGCTGGGGCAGGAACCATTGTCAACGTCTCAGGAAGTCCGTTCAATCTCACCGGACTTACCCCCAATACCTCGTATGAAATTTATGTAAGAGACAGCTGTGGGGTTGGAGATGTGAGTGTGTGGATTGGACCGATACTCATTACGACTGCCTGTTTACCCTTGGCAGCACCATGGACCGAGACCTTTGAAGGTGCGAGTTGGATAGCTGGCACCGGCTTCGCCAATGGCAATGACGCTATTGATAATTGCTGGAGCAGAGATCCGGGAGGCAATACCGGCGCCTTTGGCAGTCCATTCTTTTGGGGAACCCGCACAGGGCCAACGCAATCATTTGGTACAGGTCCTGATTTTGATCACACCACAGGTTCAGGTAAATATGTGTACACTGAAGCGGGTAATACCGGTAATGTGGCCGAGATCAGTTCACCACTCATTGACCTGACCGCCTTGAATTTACCGGAACTTCGGTTTTGGTATCATATGGCCGGATTTAATATCGGTACGCTGGATGTAGAGGTGAACGATGGCAGCGGTTGGACCAATGTGTTTACCCTGAGCGGTGCGCAGCAAACCGCTACTAACTCCCCTTGGTTGGAGGCTGTGGTTAGTCTAGGCGCCTATATCAATGATACTGTACAAGTGCGATTCAGGAATTCCAATGGAGGATTTCAGAATGATATAGCCATTGATGATGTAAGCATTATTGAATCGCCGAGCTGTACCCAAGCCAGTGGATTAAGTCTGGTGTTTGTTACTTCCAACAGCGCCACGCTTTCTTGGACGAGCGGAGGGGCCAGTGCTTGGCAGTTGGAATACGGAGCCCCCGGTTTTGCTTTGGGTACAGGTACATTAGTGAATACGGTAAACAACCCAACAGTAGTAAGCGGTCTAACACCCAACACGCTCTATTCTTTTTATGTAAGAGATAGTTGTGCTCCAGGAAGCGTGGGGGTATGGGTAGGACCATTGGTGTTTTCAACTACCTGTGTTCCAGCTACAACACCATACACCGAAAATTTTGATGGAAGCACTTGGATACCGGGTACCGGGGCAGCCAATGCCAACAGCGTTATAGACAATTGCTGGAATCGAAATCCGGGTGCTAGTACCACAGGAAATACCGTGTATTCTTGGGGAACTTTCAGTGGCAATACCTCTTCAGCAAATACAGGTCCCAATGGGGATCACACTACTGGTTCAAGTCAATATGTATATACTGAGGCCAGTGCACCAGGTCCGGCAGGTACCCTTGCAGAACTAGAATCGCCGCTCATCGATTTAACGGCTTTGAATGTCCCCGAAATGCGGTTTTGGTTCCATATGGCGGGAGCTGCTATGGGCGATTTATTTGTGGATGTGAACAACGGATCAGGTTATGTGAACATATGGTCGCAAACCGGTGCTTTTCAAAACACGCCAACCGATCCTTGGGAAGAAGCCATCGTTTCGCTGGCCGCTTATGCCAATGACACCATCCAAATCAAGTTCCGTGGACTGAAAGGGGGCAGTTTCACCTCTGACATAGCCATTGACGACTTAAGCATCATAGAAGCGCCGGCTTGTCCGCAATCAACCAACTTGCAAGTCGGATTGGTCAGTAGCACATCTGTTGAGCTCAACTGGACCACCGGAGGTTCCGCCAATTGGCAGATTGAATATGGTCCTGTGGGATTTACCCCAGGAACGGGAACACTTATCAATACAAGTGCCAATCCTTTTACAGTTACAGGACTTTCCGCTTCCACTTCTTATGATTTTTATGTGCGAGACAGTTGCGCTATAGGCAGTGTGAGTGTTTGGGAAGGTCCTGCATCAGCTACTACGGCTTGTGCACCATTCTTGGCACCCTACAACGAGAATTTTGATGGAATCACATGGGCATTAGGCACGGGTGCAACCAATGCTGGAAATACCATTGATCCGTGCTGGATCAGATCTCCAGTTGGTAGTGTGATCGGACAGCCAAGCAATTATTCTTGGGGTACAGGCCAAGGGGCTACACCCTCTGCAGGAACAGGTCCAGTAAGTGGATTCGGTGGAACTGGTCAATATGTTTTTATTGAGGCATCGGCTGGTGTAAATAATGACATTGCCCAGTTGGAATCTCCTTCAATAGATCTCAGTTCGCTTACCAACCCTGAATTGCACTTCTACTACCACATGTTTGGGATTAGTATCGACAGCCTGAAAGTAGAAATCAATGATGGCAGTGGTTACACCTATCTAGGTGCTATAGTAGGACAACAACAAACGGCCAACAATGCGCCTTGGTTGCCTCAAACCTTCTCACTGAGTGCTTACGCAGGTAGTACAGTACGCATCAGGTTCAGCTCGAGAAAGCTTGGTTTCAATGGAGATATTGCCATAGATGAGCTCAACGTTCAAGAAGCAGTGGCCTGCCCTCCACCTTTCGCCCTCAGCGTTGTTAACAGCACAAGTGCTAGCATCACGGTAGATTGGACCACTGGTGGTTCTTCTAGCTGGCAAATTGAAGTAGGGCCGTTTGGTTTCGCACCTGGAACGGGCACTTTAGTCAATGTGACTTCTGCTCCCCCTTTTGTAATCAATGGTTTAGCTCCCAATTCTACTTATCAGGTTTATGTGCGCGACAGTTGTGCTATAGGTAGTGTTTCAACATGGGCTGGGCCTATTTCAGGTTCAACCAAATGCGCTGTTTTTGCGACACCTTACTCAGAGGATT
>CAZDPF010000050.1:0-13591 GCA_964507215.1 uncultured Chryseobacterium sp.
CTTCAATCAAGAAGAACACTTTTCCATCGACTTACGTCATTTGAGTAGCGGCCTCTATATTCTCGAAATTCAGCAAGGGAAGTATGACAAATTAGCGGTTCATCGTATCTTTAAACGCTAGAGAAAGATGAACCTTTACCACCCCCCATGTTCGAAGAATCAGAATTATCACATCCAGATTTTGAAATGAAGCTCTTGCCAGAGAAAAAGCAACTCCTTCTCATGGTGGAGACCGATGAGCCCGGCTACTCCATCGGCCTGCAGTCTTCCTCAGCTGAGGTGCTGCTGGCCTTTCGGGTGAATCCGAGAAGACATCAATATACCATTGACCTCAAAGGCCTCACTATTGGGGCCTATTGGGTTATTCTGAGGCACAACAACCAAGATGTCAAGCGCCACGTTTTTCAAGTAGTGTAAATTATCGGAGCAACTGACGCACCCTGGCCAAATCCATTTCGGTGTCTACTGGCACACTCTCACTTTCCGCTATCGCACACCGAATCTTTCGTCCGTTCTGCAGCCACCTATTTTGCTCTAACTTTTCAGCCTGTTCGAGAAAAGACGGTCCCATTTTTTGAAAATCCCGCAAGGCTTGAACGGTGTAGGCATACAGTCCCAAGTGTCTGTAAAACGGTACTGAATCTAGCCAATTAGATCGCTTGATATCCTTGACAAACGGAATAACGGATCTGCTGAAGTAGAGGGCATTTTGGTGGATATCCAACACTACAAAAGCTTCACTTTCGTTGAGCAAGTCTCTGGAATCGCAAACGGGAGAAACAATGGTAGACATCTCCACTGTTGGGTCATCAAAACATGCCGTCAAAGACTGCAAGAGCGCTGATTCCAACATGGGCTCATCGCCTTGAATATTCACCACTACGTCAAACGAAAGTTGATCAGCACTTTGTAAAATATCCATGGCTTCGAGGCATCTACTCGTGCCATTGTCGTGTTGGGCGGAAGTCATCACCACCTTGCCTCCAAATGAGCGCACAGCCTCCGCTATGCGATCGTTGTCTGTAGCCACGTAGACCAAGTCGAGTGCGCGGCTGGCCGATTCATAAACCCACTGCACCATGGGCTTTCCATTGATGTCGCACAAAGGTTTTCCGGGCAATCGGGTAGAGGCGTAGCGCGCTGGAATCAATCCGAGTGTTTTCATGCAAAGAGGCATTCAGGCTTGGCCTCAAACGTACCCTATTTTTGCAGCCAGATTCACACTACTATGCCCGGAATGGATGTCTTCGGCGCTGAGGAGCGCCGAGAAGTCAATGAGGTACTCGAAACCGGCTGCCTCTTCAGGTACAACCATGAACATATTCGCCAAGGACGCTGGAAAGCCCTCGAATTAGAAAACGAGGTGAAAGCCTTTACAGGTGCTGCTTATGCCCATGCGGTGAGCAGTGGCTCAACTGCGGTAGCTTCCATTATGGCTGCTGCAGGTTTGGGTTTTGGCGATGAAATTATTGTGCCGCCTTTCACCTATATCGCTACCATTGAAGGGGTTCTCTTAGGAGGAGGTCTTCCCATTTTTGCCGAGGTAGACGACAACCTTTGCCTCACCGCAGAAAGCATTGAGAAAGCGCTTACTCCGCGTACCAAAGGGGTGATGCTGGTGCATATGTGTGGTGCTTCGGCTGATATGGATGCCATTCTAGCAGTCTGTAAAAAGCATGATCTCACTTTGTTGGAAGATGCAGGACAGGCGCTAGGCGCCTTCTACAAAGGCACTTCAGTAGGCCTTTTCGGAGCAGCAGGTGCCTACAGCCTCGATTTCTTCAAAATTGTAACGGCTGGCGAAGGCGGACTCTGCGTGACCAATAACGAGGGCATCTATGACCGGATGCAACAGTTTTCAGATCACGGCCATGACCATATCGGCAGCAATCGTGGGATGGAGCAACACCCCATTATGGGTACCAATTATCGCTTGAGTGAATTGCATGCTGCCGTCGGCCTGGCCCAAATGCGGAAGATTCGCGATATCCGCGAGGCCAAGCGCAAGAACAAAGCCTTCATCAAAGAACAACTGGCGGCCATTCCTGAAATCAGCTTCAGGCCTATGCCCGATGCAGAAGGCGATAGCGGTACTTTCTTGAACTTCTTTCTGCCCAACCAAGCCCTCGCCCAAGCAGCAGCCAAGCGCATGGGAGAAAAAGGCGTTGGAGTGAACTACTGGTACACCAATATGTACCATTTCATCAACCAGTGGGACCACCTCAAAGATTTGAAATCGCCTTTCAAACTGGCCATTCACCACCTTGGTGCGCCCCAAGATTATCACCATTTGGAATTGCCGCAAAGTCAGCATTCCATTGGAAGATTGATCTCTCTAGGGATAAAAGTTACTTGGAGTGAAGACGAGATGCTGCAGCTCAGCAACACCTTGAAAGCCGCCATTCAAGAAGTACTGGCCGAACATGCATAAGGTTCTTCACAACACAGGCAAACTGATCTACGGCCGTGGCGCTTTGGCCCAAACGCCCGATCAACTCTTGCCGCTAAGAAAGCAAGCAGATGATTTTGTGGTCTTTGTAATCGACCATTATTTCCGCGACCATGAATGGCTGCAAAAGCTGGGTATTCAGCGCAACGACTTGGTATTCTTCGAAGACTGCGATGTAAAAGAACCCACTACTGAACAGGTAGATGAGCTCCGCGACCGCATTCTCGAAAAAGGCTTGCCCGTGGCTGTAGTAGGCATGGGCGGTGGTAGCGTTATGGACATCGCCAAAGCGGTGAGCTTGATGTTGACCAACGAAGGCAGTTCAACCCAATACCAAGGGCTGAATTTGATCAAAAAGCCCGGCGTATATCACCTCGGCATTCCTACCATTTCAGGAACAGGTGCCGAATGCAGCACCACAGCAGTGTTGACCGGTCCGGTGAAGAAATTGGGTTTGAAATGTGCCTGGACGGTTTTTGATGAGTTGATCCTCGATCCGGAACTCACCGCCACCGTGCCCCGCGACCATTGGTTTTACACGGGAATGGACACCTTCATCCATTGCATCGAAAGCGAAACAGGCCTCTACAAAAATGCTTTCTCTGAAGCCTACGGCGAAGAAAGCCTGAAGCTCTGTAGAGAAGTCTTTTTGGGAGAGAAAGCCGGGCAGAATGCTGAGAACGACGACAAACTGATGATTGCCTCGCTCTTTGGAGGCTTAAGCCTTACTTATAGCGAAGTAGGCGTGTGTCACGCCTTGTCTTATGGCCTCTCCAAGATTTTGGGCTATCGCCATGGCTATGCCAATTGCGTGGCCTTTCAGCACCTCGATGAATTCTATGGCGAAGCGGTGGAAGAGTTCCGCGAAATGGTGCGTTTCAATCAAATTACACTACCTACAGGCTTGGCAGCTAGTTGGACTGAAGAGCAAATCAGCGCCATGGCAGAGGTGGCTTGGAACCTTCCGCATATGTGGACCCACGCCCTTGGGCACAATTGGCAAGAGCAAATCAACAAGGCCTACATCGAAGACCTGTACCGCAAACTCTAATGAAGGAAGAACCTTCCTGTACATGGCATTGGCTCACCCACGCCCAAACCCAACGGTTTAGCAAGCTCTTTATTGACTACCTGAATGGCGATGCCGGCCTCAGGCTTTTCTATGTGAACCCATTGGCTGAATCGTCTTTTGAGTTCGCCATGGAAAATCGCAGCCACTTTCCAAGGGAGCAAAGGCACGTACTACAAGAAGTGCTGCAAGAACAATACGCTGATGTACCCAACACAGCGGCAGTTCAAGCGCAAATCAAAGCCTTGGGAAGTGAACAGGCCTTTACCGTTACCACGGGACAACAACTCTGCTTGTTCAGCGGACCTTTGTATGTGATTTACAAAGCCGTACAGGTCATTGCCCTAGCCAATAGGCTCAATCAACTTTATCCTGATCATACAGTCATTCCCGTTTTTTGGCTGGCCACAGAAGACCACGACTTCGACGAGGTGAACCATGTAGACATCATGGGCAAGCGCTTCCAAACTACGCGAGAAGGAGAAGGGGCAGTGGGTCGAAGCCCTTTGCCTGATTTACAGACGATATTAGAAGCGCTCGAAAAGCACCTCGGCCCTGGAAAGAAGCAGGCAGAAATCATGCAGCAATTGCGTGAGGCCTACGGTACTCCGGGTATTTCTTGGACAGCAGCTACACGGCGTTTTCTGCACAGCCTCTTCGGAACGCACGGCTTGCTCTTGCTCGACGCTGATGATGCCCGTTTAAAGCAACAGATGATTCCTGTTTTTTCGGCAGAATTACTCGAAGGAAAGGCAGCCAAGCATTTGATGAAGCGCTCGGAAGAATTGGATCAACAGTACAAGGTGCAAGCCTTCCCCCGAGAAATCAATCTCTTTTACCTCACTGATCAACGCAAGAGAATACTGCGCGAAGGGGAAGAATGGACCGTTGATGGGAATCCCTCGCTCCGTTGGAACCGAAACACCCTCTTGCAAAAACTGCAGGCCCATCCAGAAAGGTTCAGTCCGAATGTATTGCTTCGTCCGCTATATCAAGAAATCATTTTGCCCAATCTGGGCTATATCGGCGGTGGGGCAGAGCTGGCCTATTGGATGCAGCTTGGTGAAATGTTTGATGCCTTCGATCAACCCATGCCGGTGATTGTGCCTCGGCAGTCGGTGCAAATCATGACCGCCGCCCAAAATCGAAGGCGGTTGAAGGCGGGTCTGCGCATTGAAGAACTTTTTGCAGAGGATGATCAGTTGATCAAAGATCATGTGCACAAGCATTCCAGTTTAGACCTCCACCTTTCGGAGTATGTGAAGCGCACCATGCAGAACTTTGATGAGATCTACGCCATCGCCCAGCAAACAGATAAGAGTATGATTGGGGCCGTGGAGGCCCAACGCACCAAACAGCTCAAAGGCTTAGAAAACCTTAAAAAGAAGCTGCTTCGCGCAGAAAAAAGACAGTTTGCGGTAGAGGTGAACCGGATTGAAACACTGCTGGATGAACTCTTTCCCAATGGTGGACTTCAAGAACGAAGGATGAATTGGATAGAAGCCGAGCTCTTGATGGGCGGTGGTTTTATCAACGAACTGATTGCGTCGGTAGAGCCGCTCGGCAGACGTTTTGCCCTGCTGCAATTGCTGCATTGAGATGGAAACAGCGCTGCTTATTCTCATTCCGTTTCTTGCTTCGCTACTCACTTTTTTCTCAGGCTTTGGCCTGGGCACTTTGCTCACTCCCGTTTTCCTCTACTTCTTTCCCATAGAGCTGGCCGTGGGCATGACCGCCAGTGTGCATCTGTTCAATAATGTGTTCAAGCTGGCTTTGCTTAGAAAGTCCATTCACTGGACTACCTTTCTCTCTTTTGCGGTCTGGGCACTTCCTGGAGCCGTACTGGGCGCTTGGTTGCTCGGAAGACTGAGCCTTGCACCGCTGTTGAACTTTCATGCGCAGTGGCAGGTGGCCCCACTTTCATTCATCATTGGTTGGGTGATGGTTGTCTTCACGCTTTTGGAGTTTTGGCCTGTCTGGAACCGCATCCAATGGAGCGGAAAAAGTTTTTATGTAGGTGGATTTCTCAGTGGTTTTTTTGGTGGATTGAGCGGTCACCAAGGGGCTTTGCGCAGTCTGTTCCTGAAAAAGTTGCCATTGAGTCCGAGCGCTTTTGTAGCTACAGGAACGGCCGTGGCGGTCTTGGTTGATTTGAGTAGGATGCCCGTCTATCTATGGGAAGGGCAGTGGAGTGCATGGCCCATGAAAACCATTGCCATGGCGGTGCTATCGGCCATGGCGGGCGCCGTATTGGGCAAACAACTGTTGAAGAAAATTACTTGGAAGCATTTGCATTGGACGGTGGGCGCATTTCTGCTATTGACCGGCATAGGCTTGATCTCAGGGCGATTATAATCTGCAGCATTCTGTTGAAGTTAGCCGGAGGTTTTTCTTTATAAATGGTGAAAAAATTCACGTTTAAGCTGCTAATAGTCAGTAAATACGCTGACTATTTGTGGTAATTTGCGCCATCAATCAACAGCTGCAATCACATTTTTATGGACCAACCCGATCTCAGCGCTTTGAAGGTTTTGGTGGTGGAAGACAATCCGGTCAACCAAATGGTAGCCAAGCGTTTTTTGGCCAAATGGGGTGCTCAAGTTAGCATAGCCGAAAATGGATTGGAAGCCTTGCAGAAATTAGAAGCGGAGCCTTTTTCTGTGGTGCTGATGGATATTCAAATGCCGGTGATGGATGGGTTGACTTGCTCTAAGCGTATTCGAGCGCACAGCAACGAGGCTATCCAACGCACGCCCATTATTGCCCTAACAGGCGATCATGAAGAGGCCACTTTGGAAGCGGTGATGGGGGCTGGGATGAACGCTCACCTCACCAAACCAATTAATCCGTTAAAACTTTCTCGTGCCCTGAGCGAATTGTCGTAAAATCGCTGCATGACGGTAGGTGAAATTGCCGGTTCCCTCGATGCATGGGCCCCTCCCGGCTGGGCAGAATCTTATGATAACGTTGGACTTCTCCTCGGAGATCCTTCAATAGAAGTGCATTCGGTCTTGGTGGCTTTAGATGTCACCGAAGACATTGTTGAAGAGGCTCACCAGAAGGGATGTCAGCTTATTGTGGCGCATCATCCCCTCATTTTCAAAGGGCTTAAAAAGCTCACTGGAAGCCATTGGGTAGAACGAACCGCTATGAAAGCGCTGCAGCTGGGAGTGGCGGTCTATGCCAGCCATACCAACCTTGATAATGCGGCTTGGGGAGTCAATGATCGGCTAGGGGAGATTCTTGGGCTCGAGAACAGAAAAATCCTTCGTCCTTTCACCGGACGACTGGAAAAACTGGTCACCTATGTACCCCAAGACCAATTGGAGAAGGTGAAAAATGCGCTGTTTGCTGCCGGAGCCGGACATATTGGCAATTATGACGAATGCAGTTTTGCTATTCCAGGCACAGGAACATTTCGGCCCGGGAGCAAGAGCAATCCGTATTCGGGTAAGCGAGGCGAGCGCAGCGAGGAGGCTGAGATACGTTTAGAAGTACTGGTAAGAGACACCGATTCTGCTGCAATTCTGCATGCTTTACGAAAGGCACATCCTTACGAAGAAGTGGCCTACGAACGTATTCCATTGGCCAATATGGACCAAGAAAGAGGCGCCGGAATGGTAGGTGAACTGCCTGAGCCCATGCCTTTGAACACTTTTCTTCGGCACCTCAAAACCCAACTTCAGCTGCCGGTGATTCGCCATACTACTTGGCAGGATCAACCAATAAAGAAAGTGGCTTATTGTGGAGGATCAGGCATATTCCTACTTCCAGATGCCCTCCGGCAACATGCAGATGCCTTTTTAACCGGCGACATCAAGTACCACGATTTTTTTGAGGCCGACGGCCGTTTATTGCTGGCAGATATCGGTCATTTTGAAAGCGAACAATATACCTGCGATCTCATCGTCAAGAAGCTCCTTTCTTTTGCTACTTTTGCCGTTCGTTTCACGGAGAGATCCACCAACCCCATTTTGTACGCGTAAGATGAGCAAAGAAACCACGGTTGAAGAGAAGCTGAGAATGCTCTATGACCTGCAGCTGATTGAATCAGAGCTGGATAAGATTCGCAATGTGCGCGGTGAACTGCCGCTCGAAGTGGAAGATCTCGAAGATGAGATCGCCGGAACGGAGACCCGCATCGCACGTATGTCTGCCGATATTAAGGAGCAAGACGATGCCATAAAAAGCAAGAAACAGCTCATCAAAGACTGCCAAGCCAAGATCAAGAAGTACGAGGAGCAGCAGAAAAACGTGCGGAACAACCGCGAGTTTGATGCGATTTCCAAGGAAATTGAATTCCAAGAGTTGGAAATTCAGTTGGCAGAAAAGCGAATCAAAGAGCACAAATTCCAGATGGATCAGAAAAATGAGCAACTGGATGCTGTGAAAGAAAAACTCGCTGAGCGCTCTGAGCACCTCTCCCACAAAAAGAACGAACTCGATTCTATTCTCGAAGAAACCCGCAAAGAAGAAGAAGCCTTGGTAAAGGCATCTGCAGACTATAGCGAGAAGATAGAAGAACGGTTGCTGAAGGCCTATCGCCGCATTCGCGACAATACCCGCAACGGCTTGGCCGTAGTGCCGGTAGAACGCGGAGCTTCTGGTGGTTCTTTCTTCACCATTCCACCCCAGCGCCAATTGGAAATTGCCGCCCGCCGCAAAATCATCACCGATGAACACAGCGGTCGCATCTTGGTAGACCCTGAATTGGCCCGCGAGGAAGAAGAGCGCATGCAAGCGCTGTTCAAGGAGTTGGTGGGCTGATCACGCATCCATTCCTACCATTCGTGCACTTGCAGCGGATTCTACTTTGGGGCTGCTTGCTTTTTTCCGGCCTTGCGCTTAGGGCAGGCCAGTGGGATCACAGTGCGCGAATAGACTACATTCAACAACTCGTTCTGGATGTGCGCTTGGATTTGGCAGAAGTTGAAATCGCCAAACTGCGCAAAGAAGAACCCAATAATCTCTACGCAGACCTGCTTACCGGCAGGCTGCTTTTTTTTCGCTCCTACCTGCCAGATCATGCCCAAGCCTATGCGCAGCATGAAGCGGCCTTCGACCTTTGTCTCAAAAAGGTCAAGTCAGGTCCGCACAAAGCAGTGGAAACCCAAATTGCCAGTTCTGAGCTTTACCTGATCAAAGCCTTCTTAGAGATGCGCTACGGCAGCAGCTTGGGAACAGCTTGGAATGGCTATATGGCTTGGGATGAGCTGGAAATTGCAATCAAAAGAGCCCCAGAGCACCCTTTGGTGCGCTACGGAAACGGTTTGCTGCTGGCAACCGTGGGAAGTTTGCCAGAGAATTATCAGTTCTTCACCCGCCTTATTGGCATGAAGGGCTCTGTGAGCAAGGGTTTGGAGCTGATGGAAAAAGCCCTACAAGATCCGGCACTCAAGAATAAAAAGGTGTTCTATGATGAGTTTGCCTATATGTTCTGCCAAGTGCGCTATCAGTTGGAAGACGACAGCCATAAACTGCTCTCTTCCTATGGCGTAAAGGTGCAAGGCAGTAGCTTTTTGCTCTATATGGAAGCCCTCCAATTGCTGCAAAGAGGCGAGAATGACCGCGCCGCTGAGCTGTTGATGAACCGCCCCACCGATGGCGGTCGGATGGTACATCCTTATATGGACTTATTTACAGGCAAGGTGCTACTCAACCGACAAGATCCCATGGCGGCCAAATGGTTCAATCGCTACTTGCAGCATTACAAAGGAGACAATCATCTCATGGCTGTGCAACGCTATCTCTATTGGCATTATGGACTTATGGGGGCTATGGAGCAGGCAGAGCAACATCGGAAATTGGCCTTCGCCCATACCAAGCATTCTGCTATGGATCAGCAGGCCCTGGAAGATTTGGGCGATGCCCTGCCGTGGAGCCTCATCAGAGCCCGATTGTTATTTGATGGTGGATATGACGAACAGGCCTTGGTGATATTAAACGATCCACAAAATCAAACCCGCTACAAAAGGCCAGTGGATCGCTTGGAATGGCATTATCGTCGCGGTCGAATTTTGTTCAGACAAAACCAACTTTCCATTGCTCAACAAGACTTCGAGCAGGCTGTGGCCACTTGTGCCGAAGAGCGTTTTAATTGCGCCAATTCATGGCTGCACTTGGGCTTTATTGCAGAGGAACAAAAAGCCTGGGAAAAGGCCAAAAACTGTTTTGAACAGGTACTTGACCAAGCCGGATTTGCCTATTTCGAAGGGCTTCAACAAAAAGCCAGGGCAGGCTTGGAGCGCATTCGCCAGCAACAAAGCTGAATGAAGTGCGCGTCTTTAGCTCTAGCGCATAATCGCTAGGCGTAGGTATTTTCCTCCCGCTGCTCCCTCCAGTTTTAAAAGGTAAACCCCATTGGGAATATCCCTGACCGATAGGTTAGTGGGAAGTGCTGTTTGTGCAATATGCCATTGTTGTAGCTCGCGACCGTGGAGATCGGTTAACCGCACATTCACCCAAGCGGAAGGCGCAGCCAAATTCAAAGGAAAATCGAGGGTGATGTGGTCGGTGGCTGGATTGGGATATACTTGAACAGCCCAATCTTCCTGAAGAGGCAGCAGCTCTTCATTGGACAGACTTCCATTGCTGGCATTGGGCGTTGGCTGCGAAAAGTTGACCCACAAGGGAGAGGCATCATAAGACCTTCCTTCACTTACATCCTCTTGTTGTACCCCAAATAAGCGATAGTCTACCGTATCTGCCTGTCCGAAAACAGATCGGAACAAGCCGATTTCTTCGCCATTCTTGGAAAGTGCAAAATTGGTATGCCAAGGATAGGTGCCTGATTTATTGGATGCCCAGATCAGTTGGAATCCGCCTGACAGAAGGTATGCATCAGGGAGATTCCATTTGAAGGGTTGGTTGAGATCATCGGTGAGGTAGTAGGCCCCTAGCCAAATGCTGTCGGCAGTGCTGTTATAGAGTTCAATCCAATCGGAGTAATCACCATCTTCATCGGCGATGGTCTGGGCATTGTCTGCCATGAATTCATTGATCAACAGCGGACCGCTTTGCGGAACACCCACTTGTTCAGGGGTGCACGGACGGCGACGTTCTCTTCCTGATGGGTCAGCGGCTTTCACTTGATAGGTCAGGGTGGCTCCTGCAGACAATCCTTGCAGCTGCCCTCCGTAAATACCATTGCCCGCTAAGCCATCGTCATCCACCCCATTGTCAAGCATGGTGAGATTTTGCAGGCTTCCGCCATTCACCCGGTATTCTAACACCACCTGCGGCGTGCTTTCATCTTCCACCAAAGTGGTTATCAAGGCATCTCCTTGCGAAGACTGCCATTGCAACTGCACTTGGGTCACAATGGGTGCGGCATCAAAGCTGCCCAATTGTTGTTGGGTATTGGCCACGCGCCGCGAAATGAAAGTGCCTATACTCTCTTTTACATGACCGAGTTGCTGATTGCCATTGAAACTCTGCTGAAAATCAACATAGCTGAAACCATAATCAAAGGTTCTAAAGCTGTCTAGCTGGGCATAAGGAGCAATTTGTTGATAGATGGAATCAATTTGTAAAACCCCTCTCGGATCTCCCAACAAGCCATTGAACTCGCGCAAGTAGTATTTGTATACCTCCTTCAGCGATGAAATCTGCATCAATCGTTGGGCAAGGGGAAGCGACATGCCGCTGTTGGGCCATTGCAGCACATTGCGTTGCGCCCAATCTTCATTCAACCAATCCACCCCCAAGGTATTGTCCATATCATACGGCAGGTAGTGGAACTTACCGCTTTCAGGATCGTGGTACAAGTAGAAGTTATTCTTGTTGTAGGCGTAGTTGTCCCAATGTCCGGTAGACACTTCAAAAGCCAATACTTTGAGATAGCCTTCAATGTTAAACAAGGGGTCTAACGCGCACTCCAGCTGGGCAAGAGGGGTATTGTTAAGCACATCAATCAGTTGGGCCAAATCGCTGTAATCGTCTTGGTCTTCATTGGTCTTTAGCTCATAGGCACGGGTGCCATCCGATCGAAGGTATTTGTAGTCGTCCGGATTGTTCGAGAGGTATTGCAAATCAGCGGGCCATGTGCATTTGTACAAATTGCCCCCGTTGTTGGAAAAGCGATGGGCCAGCCAATCGTCATTGATGTGTTCGAGATTGAGGTAAACGCCTCGGTAACGGCCATTGATGTACAAACGGGTGTGATTGACACGTGAGACGGGCAATCCCCATTGCCTGCCCAGTTCCCAGCACCAGCGAGCCCGACTCATGGAAGGATCATTGTGTTCGCCATTCAGGTTGATTTTCTTTACCCCTTCGAAGCGCCGACCGGACGTAAACCGATTGATGGAAATTTTAAACGATTTCTTTTGGGCATTTCGGCTGGTATTGCCGCGCAGACGAAAACCTACATCATAAAGGGTGTCCCACTGATTTCCGCGATGGAAGATGACATTGGCAGGGTATTCATAATCGTTCCATCGGTTGGCCGGATCGAGCAGGGCCTGCAGGCTATCGGTATTGAGCCAGACCGCTAATTGGGTGATGGCATCATCTGCATACAAGCGGGTGGGCACGGGTTGCGGGAATTGTGCTTCAAGCCTGTTGATGAGGAGCACAAGACATAGGGTGAGCAACTTTCTCATGGCTCTAAATTACTGAAGTGCAGCGCTCAGAAAAATGCCAAAACGCAGGGTGAAAGTTCTGTGTACCTCTTGAGTTTTTCAGACCTTGTAGGCATGGAAATGTCGAAGAAAAAACCGGCCTTTCCCGTATCGGATGCGCTGCGGGATTATCTCTCTTCCTATGGTCGTGCTGCCCAGCTCCCTCTTCATTACGAAGATTTGGTGCATTACGAAGGCTCAGTGGCGGTTTTAGACAAATATGACAATGATACGCTTTGGCGAAGTGTGTACTACCAAGACAGCGCTCAGCAAGACATCCATAGAGCTTTGGTAGAAATCTATGCCTTGCTCAAAACAGACGGCGATTTGTCTTTTACCGGCCAGCTTCGGGTAGACCGCATTGATTACTGCTTGTTTGGTAACTCCAATCCTTTCAGAATCCGCATCGCCAATCAGATCAACGATAACCACGATTATTACTACATCAAAAGAACCGATGCCTCTCGGATTTACGGACTGGAATTGGAGCATATTTTAAGTCCGAATCGAATAGGTTATATCCTCGATCGAGACACCTTAATTGAAGAGCATATAGCCGGAATTCCGGGGGATGTATTCATTGCCCACTATATGGATCGGCCTACTTTTTCGCGCATTCGAATGGCCAAAGAGTTTGTGAAGTTTAATGAGCGTTGTTTTGTGATGCTGCTGGGTGATATGCGTTCCTACAACTATGTAATTGATGTAACGCCTGATTTTGACATGGAGCAATACCGCGCGCGGCCCATTGATTTTGATCAACTCACCTATGAAGGGCGGAAGAACCACTATATGCCGCAGTTTTACAAAGAGAATTTGGCCGTGGTGCAGTTTTGCATGGAAGTATTGACGCCTTCCACGGTGAATCAGTACCAGACTGAAGAGCGCACCTTGATCAAGAAACGCTATGATTTGGCGCAACTAAGGCTGAATAAATTGTTGGATTGCATGGAAGGACAGCAATTGAGCAGCGAAGAAAAGCTGGGCAGCCTGCGGAATGATCTGAATGCCTACTACCAAACCACGGCTTTTGATAGCTGCCAGAGCATGGGGAGTTTATTGCGCCTTCATCTTTCACTCATTCTAGACAAGACGGAACATGTGCCTTTGAAGGGAAAAACGGCTTTTAAAACCCAGCAGTGGATGTGAAAGAGGGGGAGGGGGCAGCGTGTATCAAAAGGCACGGGTGAGAATGATATGGATGGGGAGAAGGAAAGGCAATCACAAGATTTCGGAAAGCATTTAGAATACCGATCACCATATGCGTGATTTACTCAAAGGCGAAAGGAGACCAGTGATTATAAGTGATTCTTATACTCATTGAAGGCGAATCCTCCTCGAATATTTCATTGTATATCCATTGAACCGGGCAAGTACTTATAGCTCAATATCGCACTTTTACTTTTACTAACAGCCAGTTTGATCCAGTTGAAGGAATCGCACTAGGTGATC
>CAZDPF010000051.1:0-9836 GCA_964507215.1 uncultured Chryseobacterium sp.
GTGAGTCGCGTAAAAGAACGCATCAGCAAACCATGGGTGCATTTGCGCGTAGGAACCAAAGTGAGCGTTTACTCTACCCTGGGGTTGATTTTGGTGGGATTTCTCTTATTCCTGTGGAGCGAATGGCATGGCGTTCTCAGTGAAATGAGCTGGTCTGAAAGGACACACCATGCCTTTTTTCAAAGTGTGACCACCCGAACAGCGGGCTTCAATACTATTGATATTGGATCGCTGGGCGTAAGTACCCTCATGCTTTTCTTCGTGTTGATGTTCATTGGCGCCAGTCCGGGTTCTACTGGAGGCGGTATTAAGACCACCACTTTTGCATTGGTATTGCTCAGCGCCTGGACCACCATCAGAGGAAAGCAGCGCCTGGAGTTATTCAAGTCTACCATTCCTTACGACTTGCTGAACAAGGCGTTTTCCATCTTCCTCTTTTCACTGAGTTTGATTTTCTTGGGCACTTTCATATTGACCATCACCGATGGGCACATCCCACTTCAACAGCTGATGTTTGAAGAGATATCAGCTTTTTGTACGGTTGGATTGACCACCGGCATTACGGACCAGCTTTCAGATGGTGGCCGAATAGTGATCATGTTGAGCATGTTCATTGGAAGGGTAGGTACCCTCACCTTGGCTTTTGCTTTGAGCAACAAAGGAGAGAACACCGATTATAAATACCCGAAGACTACCATGATGGTAGGTTGATGATGCGGATTTAATCGGCCCATTGGGCCATGAGAATAGCTGAGGCAATGGCTGCGTTTAGGCTCTCCATTCCGCGCTGTTCACCCGGAATAGACCAAATCTGCTCTGCCGCTTCGCGCGCCGCTTTACTCAGTCCGTTTCCTTCGTTGCCAATGATGATTCCTCTTTGCTCATCCTTTTTGGCCAAGCGATAGTCCTTGCCCTGCATATCAGCAACCCCAATTTGTCTTCCACTCGATTTCCATCGTGCAACTAAATCTTCAAGTGATTCCCTTCGAATGTGCAAAACACCTATCGCACCCATGGAAGCCTGTACTACTTTGGACGAAAACGGGTCTGCACATCGTGGTGAAAGGCTTATTGTAGCGTGACCAAACCAAGCGGCCGTTCGCAAAATGGTGCCCAGATTACCCGGATCTTGAAGGTCTTCTAAATACAGCTCCAACAGCTGCTCATACTTGGCTACTGGCGATGGAATGGCGAAGATTGCCAAGCTGTTGGATGGATTTTCCAAGCTCGAAATCCTACGCAAATCGGCTTCATCAACCAACACCTCCTCAGGGTGTAGACTGCCTTCAACCACAAACAAAGCCAAGAGGCTACAGCCGTTTTGAAGCAATTGCCGAATGAGCTTGTCGCCCTCTGCCACAAACGCCTGTTCACGCTCGCGGTACTTCTTTTGCCGAAGTTGGCGAATTCTTTTCTCTAAAGCCTTCGAAAGGGGGGGCATCTGACGTTTTATCTTCGCAAAATAAGCAAATGGGTCTGCCACGTCATATTCCCTTTTTTCCTTTGTGTTGTTTCGCGCTATTGACCTTGATCAGCGCGTGCAATCTCACGCGTTGGGTACCTGATGATCGGCAGTTGCTCATGGAGAATGAGGTGGAGGTCAAAGGAAAGTTAGACAACGCATCGCCCTTGCGCTCCATCATCAAGCAAAAACCCAATAGGCGGTTGGCCGGTATTGGTCCACGTATCTACCTCCATATTTACAACTGGGGCGACCCGAGCGCTGAAAGGGGCTTGAATAAATTGTGGACCGAAATAGGCGAGCCGCCGGTAATTATGGACTCTGCTTTGGTGGCCAAATCGGCCAAGCAGATGGGCATCTATCTCTTCAACAAAGGTTATTTTGAGAACCAAACCTCTTTTGAAATCATTCGCAAACCCGGCAAGAAGAAAGCAGAGGTTCACTACACCCTCTATCCAGGGCCTCGCTATGTGATTGACAGCCTTTCCATTGCCGTTCGAACACCTTCCGTTGAAGCAGAGGTGGCGCGAATTGCAGCGGAACAACTCATTAAAATTGGGGAAGGATATGATGCCGAAATACTCGATAAGGAACGCGATCGCATTGTAGATCACCTGCGCAACAGAGGCTATTTCGCCTTTCCAAAAGAGCGCATACACTTTGAGGCCGATACCCATACCACTAAGAAAACGGTATCGCTGCATATGCGTATTGATGATCGGGTGTATGAAACCAGAGACTCAGTGTACACAGAGCCCTACCACCCTTGGCACATCAGTCGTGTAACTTTTGACGACCAATACAGCTTGGAAGTCGATCGTATTCCCTTCACTGATTCTGTGGTTTTCGATCGCTACGATTTTCTTTATCGCCAAGGAGAGCGACAAATGGAAGAACGCGTTCCAATTGATGCCACCCACTTTGCCGTTGACGACCTCTACCAGCAAGACCGGGTGAAAGACTCTTATCGCCACTTGGTAGGACTGAAGGTTTTTCAATCTATTGACATCGCCTTCAAACCCGATCCGAACGACAGCAGCGGCGAAGGATTGGTGGCCCGACTTCGGCTCAATCCCATGCCGCGCAACACCTTCACCACCGAATTGAAAGGCACCAACACCGCAGGAAACTTCGGCATTGGAGGAAGTGTGGGCTGGACCAAGCGCAACCTCAGCGGAAGAGGAGAGATTTTTAATATCAGGCTGCGTGGAAGCATTGAAGCCCAGTACAACTCTCGCTACAGCCAAGATTTCTTCAACACGCGTGAGCTTGGGGCTGAGGTAAGCGTAGAGTTTCCACGGTTCCTGCTGCCGTTTAACTCTTACGGATTATTGCCCAAGCGCATGCGCCCGTCTTCTGCCATTGCCTACGAAGCCATCTGGCAAGATCGGGCAGAGTTTACACGGGTACTGTTTAACACCCGTTTGAGCTACAACTGGTGGGAAAGCGTGACCAAACAGCACATATTGACCCTGCTCGATTGGCGCTATACCAATGTGTTACGCATTGAAGACGATTTCTTCAACGACCTTCAGTTCAAGAATGGGTTTGAAAGCGTGGTGGCATTAGGTACTAAATATACCTTCCGTTTCAACGAACAGGCTATGCGTCCGAAGGGCAATTTCAGGGCTTTTACCAGCAATCTGGAAACTGCAGGAAATGTGTTCGGAAAACTCTTTGACCAACCCAATCCGGAAGGCACAGACGCGGCCACCATTTTTGGTGTTCGCGCTACCCAATATCTGCGATTGGATGCTGATTTTACCTATTACTGGCGCTTACCAGCCGGACAGAGTTTGGTGAGCCGCATGTATCTAGGGCTCTTGTATGCGTATGGCAATGGTCAATATGTGCTTCCGTTTGAAAAGAGCTTCTTTGGTGGAGGTACCAACGACAACCGCGCTTGGCCGGCTTATCGACTTGGACCAGGCGGTTTTCGGGGAGGGGCCGGTGCGGTGAATATCGCGCCATTCAAACTCATGGGGAATGTTGAATACCGCTTTCCCATCCTAGGCTCGCTCAAGAGCGCTTTGTTTGTAGACTTTGGCAATATCTGGATCATTCAATCTGACTTGCCCGTTTATGAGGCTTTCCAAGAAACACCCGAAGCCGTGTTCAACTGGAATAACTTCTACGATCAAATTGCCATAGGCGTGGGTACCGGTTTGCGTTACGATGTGGGTTTCTTTGTCATTCGTCTCGATGCGGGTTGGCCCTTGCGCTACCCCTATGACCCGGAAGGCGATCGCGGACAATGGTTCCCGCGTCCTTTGGGCTGGGATGAACTCACCTATAATGTGGGGATCGGCTATCCCTTCTAATTCTTACCCTATGAAAAGGCTTATCACTTGCTTGTTGTGGATGGGAGCTTTGACCGCTTTCGCCCAGCGTTCTTCAGATGCTTTCATCCGAGAGATTTATGATGAAGCCCTCACACAAGGACATTCTTATGATGATTTACGGAGTCTATGTAAAGACATTGGCCATCGCATTACCGGTTCTGCCGAAGCTGAAATGGCCGTGCAGTGGGGCGAGCGACTGATGAAAAGCTATGGCTTTGATACCGTTTACCTTCAGCCATTTACTGCTCCTCATTGGGAGCGCGGTACTACTGAAGCAGGCTGGATCATTAATGAACGTGGAGAGTGGCACAAGCTCCGTCTCACGGCGCTAGGAGGAAGTCAAGGAACCAACGGACTGCTCTCAGGCGAAGTAATTGCCTTTGATGGTCCGGAAGATCTACAAGGTCTTGCAGTAGATGCCCTCAAAGACAAGGTGGTGTTTTTCAGTCGCCCGTTCAACCAAAAAGACATTTACACCTTCTCTGCCTATGGTGGATGTTTTTCCCTTCGATGGGATGGAGCGGCGCAAGCAGCGGCCCTTGGTGCAAAAGCGGTAGTTATTCGTTCATTGGCCCAAGTAGATGATCCGCATCCGCACACCGGCAGCATGCGAACAGATGGCGTGGTAGTACCCGCTGCCGCCTTGGCTACAGCTGATGCCACCCTGTTGCAAAGCTGGCTGAAAGACGGAAAAGTAAGCTTGCGAATGGAAATGGATTGCGGCATGCGAGGCGAGGTCAATACTTTCAATGTAATAGGTGAAATGCGCGGAGCTTCTGAGGAAATTATTACGTGGGGCGGACATTTAGATAGCTGGGATTTGGGCGAAGGAGCCCATGATGATGGCGCGGGCATCATTCACAGTCTCGAAGCCATGCGATTGCTGAAAGTCTTGAATTATACCCCAAAACATACCCTGCGTTGCGTATTCTTTATGAATGAAGAAAACGGCAACTTCGGCGGTAAGACGTATGCGGCAGAGGCCGTACGCAAAGGAGAAAAACATCTTGCCGCGCTCGAAAGTGACCGCGGTGGATTTATGCCCGTAGGTTTTGACGTAAGAGGCAGCGAAAAACAGTTGAAATGGGTGAAAAACCTCACCCAATCATTGGGCGATTACCGACTGTGGCGCTTCGAAATGGGCTATGGAGGCGTAGATATCGGTCCGCTCTATGAAGCCTATCCCGACATGCTACAGCTTGGATTAAACATGGTCAGTCAGCAGTATTTCGACTACCACCATGCGGAGTCAGACGTGTTTGAGACCGTGAACAAGCGCGAGTTGGAAATGGGCTGTGCGGCCATGGCCACCATGGTCTACTTGCTCGATCAAAACTTGTGATCAGGCTTCAGCAACCATGGCTAAAGAAAATACGCACATAGCGATTGGTCTTCGAACCGTTGGCTAGTTCGAGCTCGATGCGCAAGATGCCCTCCCAATAAATATGGGTCAAGGGCTTGTGGTGGAGCTGCATCAATGCGATGTTCTGCGATTCTCCGCTGCGGTCTACAAAAGTGTCACGCGCGCCCAAAAGCTCTTTTCGGCGTTCTAAGAAAATGTCATAGTAAGGCTTTTCTCTGATCCAAAAAGGCGGTATGCGGAAATAGGTAACCGCTGAATCCTCCAAATACACCTCTTCAGACCAGGCCTGCCCTTCAAGTCTTTGGGCACTCCAACTTTCAAAATCACCTCCAAAGGAATCGCGTACAAGTGTTGGGTCAAATTGCTCCCGCCACGCATCTTTCACGCGAAGGAAAACCCGCATCTGTTGGTATTCTAGTTCTAGGGGAATCAATTGCAGCCACCTTCCGTAGAGGTAATTGCCTACTTCCTCTTCAATCACTGCGGTGTCGAGATTACGCAACACCGTGCGCATGCCATTGGTGTAATCTGTTACTTCTTCCTGCTTCCGAAGGGGAAGGTAGCCCTCGCAACGAATTTGTAAATCGCCGTGGGTCAATTCACTAAAGTCTTGCTGCGATTCGTCCCACGGACGAATCTGCCATTCTTTGGATTGCGATTGGGAGAGGAAAGGCAAGGTGTCGAAAACAGGATAAGCCGGCCGGTACGCCCTAGCTTCTAGCGGATGCATCACCACTTCAATCCGATCATTCGCTGCTGGGTTGGGCTTCTCTAGTTGGGAGGTGCAACTCCATATTAAAAATATGAGAAATGCCTTTGCGCCTAAGCCGAATGCAGTGGAAGCCTTCATCGAAATGGATCAGAAAAACGGACATCTGTGGTCAGTTCGGCATCGTCTAGGGTGAGCAAGAAAGCCAACAGCGTATTCTTCTGCCGGTCAGACAAGTTCAATTGCAAGGGTTCATTGGTGGCAGCATTGCGCAAAAGCGGATCGAGGGCCGGACCGTCTTGCACGCCGCTGTTATAGTGTTCAATAACGTCCATCAAAGTAGGCACTTGTCCGCCGTGCATATAGGGGCCACTCATGGCTACATTCTTCAAAGCGGGCGATTTAAATACCGTAGTCTCTCCGGCATTCACACCATTGCTCATTACCGGACTATCCATGGTAAAGGCGGGTGCTTGATGGCAGTCATTGCATCCCGCTCCACCCAAGCGCGCCGGAGTCATGAACAACTGTTTGCCTTGGTTCTCTTGTTCAGTGAAATTGGGAAAGTCTTGCAACAATCCATAACCCGGAATATTCGGATCAAAAGTCTGGGCATAGCCCTCATCAAACTTAGAGTGCACAGATACCATTGATCGAACAAACTGGGCCAAGGCTTTCTGCATGCGTTCTTCGGTAATGGCAGCATCGCCAAAAGCCCAAGTGAACAGCTCTGGGTAATACGGAAGCTGCTCCAAACGTGCAATCAATGCGGGAATTCCACCATGAGCAGAATCAAAGCCCATTTCAATATGGTCTTGAATGGGCTGGGTGCTTTGGTCTTCAATGCTGATGGAACGCCGGTTCCAGAATTGCAGTCCGGGTGCATAGAACCGTCCATTCCCCAATCGCATGCTGTGCATAGGCGTACGAAGCCCTTCAAAGCCTTTAGAAAAACGAGCAGTATCTGTAAAACCGAATGCTTGCAGGTGGCAACTGGCGCAAGAAATGCTGCGGTTGACAGACAATTCCACATCATAAAAAAGCACACGACCAAGGCTGGCTCCAGCATCGGTTACCGGATTGTTAGCAGGGGTGTTGTCTGTAGCTACCGCAATGCTATAATGAACAGGATACTGCGCAGCATAAGCCAGTGGCTGTTCAGGATTGATGGTAAGGTACTGAAGGATGTTTGGATAAGGAGAATAGGGCGCGGGCAAATCTGCCTCCTCGGAACAACTCCAAATAAACAAGCCCATCCATACGCCCAAAAACCCTTTTCTCATGCCTCTAAATTAAGCACTTCTATTACCGTAAAACCCCGATGCTTCGCAGCCAGTTCACTTTATCTACCAGATAAGCCGGCGCTATCTCACCTTCCGGTGTCATCAAAGAATGGTTAGCTCTGGAATAAAATCGAACTTGTACCATGCGCTTGATATACGCCTGCTGCTCCAATTGATAGACACTATTTTGCGCATCCACCCGCTCATCAAACTCGCCGTATTGTAAGAAAATAGGACGACGCAGCTTTTTGATTTCCTGTAAAATTCGATCGTTTTGCAAGTCTTCGGCATTTGGGCTCGCCGGTATTGTAGTGGAATTGGGTGGAAGAAATAGAGTGGAATCAAGCTGATGTAAGGATGTAATTTCTTTGGGCAGATCTTGGGGAATAGCGCCATCAATTATGCCCTGCAAATAGCGTTGCCACAGCTGTAAAATGCGCACATTGGTGCGTTCATTCACATGTTTTTGCCGATGAAAGTGGTTGACCGCAAACAACTGCTGCTCCATCTGATTCATTAAAGGAGCAGACACTGCATTGGCAAAGGCGATGCGCGCCGGACGGTCCATGGCCATCATGATGGCCAAGCGGCCTGATTGGCTCCCTCCGTGCACCCCTAGTTTTTCCATGTCCACTTGCTCGTGCATCATGAGGTACTCCACCACTTGGTGAAAGAGTTTGGCTTTTTCTTCAAAAGTGGCCGTCTCAAAGTTCATATGCGCAGTAGACAGTCCCATTCCCGGTTTGTCGAAAATCAAGCAGACCATGCCGTGAGCCGCCAACCATTGTGCCTCGTATACATTGTTCTCCATGCTTACTTGTCCGGCTGCAGCGGGCAGTAACACACAAGCCGGAAGCTTTTGTTGCAGGGGCACATCTGGCAGGAAGAGTTTACCCACCAGGGTGTCTGTGGTGGTGGGAATGCTCACGTCAATGCGTCTCACTTCCACCTGCCGTTGCAGGCTGCTGCGTACTGTGCCATCATCATTGAGCACTTCCAATTGTTGGTAGACTCCCTGCACCATTTCGGTAAAGCGAAGGCGCTCTCCTGAAGCCGCCCAGAAAGTTTGCTCGGCCTGCAGCGGTTTGAGCGAATGATTTTGTCCGCTCAAAGAAGATTCCATCCGCAGAAAGCCCCGATGCGGATAGGTGATGATGAGCTCCCCTTGTGGATTGCCAAAAGTTCCACTGTAGCGATAGAGCTCTTGCCGATCGATCGGTGCTCCCTGTTGGAAGAAGTGCACGGTTTGGCGGAAGGGAAGTATCATCTCTACTGCCCAAGTGCCATTGGCAGCTGAAGGGTTAACCGTCTCGAACTGCCAAGTTTCGAAGTCGCGAACAAACGTCCAACTGCCAATAGTTTGCGGATCACCTTTCACCACCAATTTCTCACTGCCGGCCAGATTGGGAAGCAGCACTTCGCAGGTCCCATTGGCACAAGTTAGGCGGAGGTATTGCTCTTGTTTGAGGTATTGAATTTGACTCACCCAAGTTTGGGCGTTTACAGTAAGCAACAAGCAGCTGGTAATGAGAAGAAGGAGGAATCTGTGCATATACCCGGTTTAGGGGGTGAATTTAGGGAGATAGAAGCCAAAAGGTGATTGAAAGCCGAGTATATCCGTCCCTCAACCTGCCTTCTTCAAATACACCCAATGCACAAAGCGAAGGTCTTTGCGCTTGAGCTGACGTACATCCAACCAATGTTCAGGGAGCTCCAACAAAGCCATGATCGGATTCCCCTCCCCTATTTCGGTCTTGCCTGATTTCTTGGGCTTAAGCATGAAAGCTTTCCATTCGGCATCATGCCCGCCGTGCGCGTATACCCTGGCCAGATAATAGCTCTCATCATAGTCTAAAAAGAGCTTGTCTTCAATATACACCTGCACCACTTCGGGTTTAAATATCCACTGACGGGTGCTCACGGGCTTCATCCAGGCGGTTTCCTCAAAAAAGGTATTGATGTGGGCCTCGTTAAAGGCCTCGCCCTTAATGCTGAAGTACGGCTTGCGCTTCTCATAGGGCGGGGGTTGCACATAACCAAAGGGCAGTTCGTAGCGCAAGGGATACCAGCGCATGGGAATAATGCGAAACCGACTCAATCGAATAGATGCTATATACGCGATGGGGAAACTGCTCATGCCGGTCAAAGAAAAATCGCCAAAGGCCCTAGCCACTCCTTCTGTACTCGTCAACAACAAAAACTGCATGCCGAACACGGCCAAATAGTAGCCCAACAGCCTTAAGGCCACCCGCTGCGAATGAATGCTGAGCTTGTGGTGGTAAAATGAAGATTGGTTAATGCTGTTATTCAACATGGTACTGAAAGCAGAAATCATGGTGAAATAGAGCAACAAGGCCATGATGACCAAGTAAGGCGATCGGTCACTTTGGAAGAGAAAGAAATCAAACAATCCGTGTTGCAAAATGGCCAGTAAGGCAAAAGTGACCATCACCACCGGCGATTTGCCTTTCTTCCGAAAACGATAAACCAAATAGCCATAAACCGCTGTAGCCGTGCAAACCATGTGCAGCAATACGGAGAGAATTGATCGGCCAAACACAATAGATGCACCATTGCCGGAGAAGTACAAAACATTCTCAATGGCGGCAAAGCCCAATGCCGACGTGCAGGCATAGGCCAGATAGTCCAACGGCTCTGTAAGCTGTTTGCCAAACAA
>CAZDPF010000051.1:9936-13517 GCA_964507215.1 uncultured Chryseobacterium sp.
GGTGTTGCACATGCACCTACGCATTCGTTCAGAACGGCTTTCGCCGTGGGCATCGGATTGAATGCGGCCTTTACTGCCATTGAATTTGTATTAGGTCTGAAGGCCCATTCTATGGCCTTGCTTGCCGATGCCACCCACAACCTCAGCGATGTAGCCAGCTTGTTGATCGCTTGGCTGGGTTATCAGTTGTTGCGCAAAAAAGGTCCGGCCCGTTTTACCTACGGCTATCGAAAAGCTTCCATTCTGGCCTCTTTGCTCAATGCCTTGCTCTTAATGGTTTTGGTGATTCAGCTGCTGATCGAATCTTTCCACCGATTGAACACTTCAGCGGCCGTTGATGGTGGGCTCATTGCCTACACCGCCGGAATAGGGATAGCGGTCAACTTGCTTTCGGCTTGGTTCTTTCGTCACGGACAAAAAGGTGATCTGAACCTACGGGTGCTATTTGCCCATCTGCTTATTGATGCTTTGGTGTCTGTTGGTGCAGTAATCTGCGGCTTGGTGGTCAGCTATACCTCTTGGACCCTTATTGATCCTATTATGGGGATCATCATTGCCTTGGTGATTCTCTTCAGCACCTGGCGCTTATTCACCGAAAGTCTACACTTGAGTTTAGATGCTAGTCCGAAAGGCTTTGTACCTGCTGAAATGGCCAAAGTGATTGGCAACATCCCCGGGGTTGATGGCGTGGCCCACCTCCACCTATGGGCGCTGAGCAGCCAAGAGAATGCTTTAAGTGTGCATCTGCAATTGTCTGAACACCTCAGTTTGCCGGAGGCATTGGAAGTGAAAAAAGAAGTTCGAAACCAATTGCAAGCCATGGGCATTGGCCACATCACCATAGAACTTGAGGCAGAACTGACCGCTGAGCATTGTGAAGAACCTCAGCAAAGTCATGGCATACACCCCCATCATTGAGCGAGTTTTGTAGCAATGAAAAAGCACAAAGAGCATGAGTTGCATCAGCAGAACAATCTGCTCAACAAGTACGAGGCCTACTTAGGGGAGTTTGTCTACGGTGGAATCGATGGCTGTGTAACCACTTTTGCCGTGGTGGCGGGAGCCGTTGGCGCTGGTTTAGACAGCTCGGTGATTATAATTCTGGGCTTTGCCAATTTGTTGGCCGATGGCTTCGCGATGTCTGTTGGAGCTTATCTCAGCAGCAAAACCGAGCAAGACAATTACAATAAGCACGAGGAAGTAGAATATTGGGAGGTGGACCATTTGCCGGAAAAAGAAAAAGAAGAAATCAGGCAGATCTATCGCGAAAAGGGATTTGAAGGCGAATTGTTGGAGCAGGTGGTGGCTGTGATCAGTGCCGACAAAGACCGTTGGGTGAATGTGATGATGAAGGAAGAGCTCGGCATGATGAAAGATGAGCGTTCACCTTGGATGATTGGCGGGGTTACTTACCTGTCTTTTCTCTCCATCGGACTTATTCCGCTGTTGCTGTATGTATGGGATTTCTTCCAACCCATTGGAGATGGCCTATTTCTTTATTCCAGTCTGCTCACCGCCTTGGGATTTGTCATCATCGGTGCTTTGAAAACAACGGTGAATCAGACCAGTATGTGGAAAGGCATTCTGAGCACCGTATCGCTGGGCGGATTGGCCGCTGGGGTATCCTACTATGTTGGCTATTTCCTCGAAAAACTCATTGTAGGCTAATCGGCATTTCAAGCAGATCGCACCAAACTCCCTGCTGAGCCTTCCAAACTCCGAAAAGCTCGCTTTGCCCCTATCGGGTGGTTCTAGTTTCGACCCAGAAACCAAAAGGAACCACCCATGGTCAACGTTTACGAACTCAACGAACAACAGCTGGCTAAGCTCCGCCTCGAACTACCTGAAATAGCCAATTTGAATCTTTCGAAGAACCGCAAAACCAATATTGCCTTTGAAAGAAAATTCCACAAAGCACGAGTATTATTGGTAGGTGGAATGCTCGGACTGAATGCATTCTTGGGAATGATTCTGCTATGGAATTTCAAGAACGCCCTCGGCATTGATCTCTTCGACGGACCACATCATGAAATCATCGATGTGATCAACCAAATGATAGGCATTTAATTCATTATTTATCGGGCAACTACTCTGGAACCACCAGCACAGGTATGCCCGCTTCATCTAATAATTCTTTGGCCACGCTTCCTTCAAACAACTGACCGATAAATCCTTTCCGCTGGTGGCCGGCGATGATTAAATCAATCTCCAATTTACGCGCTTCACTCAAGAGGGTGTTCACCGTTGCCCCCTGCAACAGCAGCGGCTCTGTAGAAAAGCCTTTGGCCTCGAGTTGCCGACTTAATGCTTGCAATTCGCGGTGTTCTTTTCTGAGCACCTCCGCTCTAGCATCTCTAATGTATTGAGGCCCCACATCATAGCCAACAAAATCAGGATCAGGAGCAGCAATATGCACCAACCAGAGAGACGACTCAAAGCAAATGGCTATTTGCTCGGCCATTTGAACGAGCTTCTCTGAACTATTATTGAACTCCAAGGCCACCAAAATGCGCTTCATAACACCAAAACTTTATGGCCCCAAGGTAGGCCAGATTTTGACGGACAAGTATGACCTTCGGCAGTGTTCTAGTCTTCGTTGGTACTTCCATCAGGCCAAAGGCCTGCCCACTCAATGTACTTCATCTTCAGAAGATTCTTGGCCCTTTGCCGGTGCAGTTTCAAGCGCCAACGCAAGCTATTGGCCGCATCGGGAGAATGCTTTTTGGAGTTATTGGCATGCGGAAAAGGCACCTCCGGAACGGCTAATTCAAGAAAGGCACAGAGCTTTTCCCAGCCTTCTCCTTTGGTGAAATCAATTTCCAGCAAATCATGCGGACGGTCTTTAAAATATTCTCGAACCGATTGAATGTGATTTCGGTACACCCTCAGGGTATTCTCCTTGTG
The DNA here is from genome assembly GCA_964507215.1 of uncultured Chryseobacterium sp. Classification (GTDB taxonomy): domain Bacteria; phylum Bacteroidota; class Bacteroidia; order Flavobacteriales; family Schleiferiaceae; genus RFXV01. Next base: position 12,841 of record CAZDPF010000051.1, read on the forward strand.
GAACTTCGGAAGACTTTTTCCTTTCCCATACACAAACTCATGATGTGCACTAGGTAAATCTCCGATGTGCCGTGAAACGCTTTTGTACCATGACTGCTCATCGCGCAGCGTCAGAATAAACTTGCTGTTGGGGATAAGCTCATCCAACTCCTTATAAATCATATACCATGGAGTATCCTCAGCCGCATCATAGCCTTCTAAAAGCGAAAGCACCTTTTGGTAATCGCCTTTGAGAATGGGGATTAATGCCCTGGAGGTAGTGTCTTTCACCCTAAAGCCCAAGATTTTCAGAGCCTCTCGCAACGAAGAAGTGCCCGTCTTTTGAAAGCCCACCCCAATGATTTTCCCTTGCATGCGCACAAGATATAAGTTATCTCCATGTTAAGGGAATGTTCATGTCTTTAGAATCACCATCCAAAGCCTGGTTAGAAGCGATCCCGAGGTCTCGGGACTTCGCACTGCTGCGCAGTAGCTCCGGACACGAGACGCGAGAAATGAGATTTCACTGGTCAATACCGCAGACTATTGTGCTTCACTAGGCGATTTAGGTTCGCGCTTACCTTTCATTCTTTCAAGTACAGAGGATTTCTTGTCTCTACGTTCACGGGGGGCGATTCTATTTCACCTTCCTTTCTCATCAGCTCATGGCCTCATCAGCCCACGGTTTCATCAGCCCA
>CAZDPF010000052.1:0-13485 GCA_964507215.1 uncultured Chryseobacterium sp.
TAAAAAAGCAAGAAGTTTCTGTTGCACTTGACCAAAGAGCTGAATTCATCGGTTTAACTTTGGCGCCCTCATAAATCTTTCGAATTATGATTGCTATCACCTTGCCTGACGGCTCGGTTCGTCAATATGAAATTGGAACTACGGCCCTAGACGTGGCAATGAGTATTAGCCAGGGGCTCGGCCGCAATGTGCTATCGGCCAGCTGGAATGGTCAGACGGTGGAAGCGAACGCTCCTCTGCAAGGCGATGGAGAATTGGTGCTCTACACATGGGAGCAAGCAGAAGGTAAACGCGCGTTTTGGCATTCTTCTGCCCACGTTTTGGCCCAAGCCATTCTTCACCACTATCCAGAGGCCAAGTTGACCATCGGACCGCCTATCGAAAATGGTTTCTATTACGATGTTGACTTCGGAGATGAAAGTCTTTCAGAAAAAGATTTTGATCAAATTGAAAAGTCGATGTTGGAGTTTGCCAGAGAAAAGGCAGAATTCAAGATGCGCGCCGTGTCTAAAGAAGAGGCTTTGGCTTTCTATGCCGATAATGAATACAAAACCGAACTCATTCAAAACTTAGAAGACGGAAGCATTACTTTTTGTGATCACAGCAACTTCACAGACCTCTGTAGAGGGGGGCATATTCCCAACACCGGCTTTATCAAGGCCGTTAAAGTGATGAATGTGGCCGGTGCGTACTGGAGAGGCAATGAAAACAATAAGCAACTGACCCGTGTCTACGGAATCAGCTTCCCGAAGAAAGCCCAGTTAGATGAGTATTTATTCCAACTAGAAGAGGCGAAGAAGCGAGACCATAGAAAGTTGGGTAAAGAATTAGAGCTTTTTACTTTTTCACAAGCCGTTGGTCAAGGTTTGCCTTTGTGGCTACCCAAAGGAGCCGAATTACGGGAACGCTTAGAGAATTTCCTCAAGGCTGCCCAACGCCAAGCTGGCTATGCCCCTGTTATTACGCCCCATATCGGGTCTAAACAGCTCTATGAGACCAGTGGGCACTATGCCAAATATGGTGCAGACAGTTTCCAGCCCATTCACACACCAGAAGAGGGAGAGGAATATCTGTTAAAGCCCATGAATTGTCCGCACCATTGCGAATTGTACAAGAGCAAACCCCGCTCTTACAAAGATCTTCCCGTACGATTTGCTGAGTTCGGCACGGTATATCGCTATGAACAAAGTGGTGAATTGCACGGCCTCACACGGGTTCGAGGTTTTACCCAAGACGATGCCCATCTTTTTTGCACCCCAGAACAGGTGAAAGAAGAGTTTAAAAAGGTCATTGACCTGGTACTTTACATCTTGAAAACGCTGGATTTTCCGGAATTCACTGCCCAAATCAGTTTGCGCGACCCAGAGAATCCGAGTAAATACATTGGCAGCGATGAGAACTGGGAAAAGGCAGAACGCGCCATTATAGAGGCCGCCGAAGAAAAGCAACTCAAAACAGTAGTTGTAAAAGGAGAAGCGGCTTTTTACGGTCCCAAACTCGATTTCATGGTGAAAGACGCCCTGAATAGAAGTTGGCAGCTGGGAACCATACAAGTAGATTACAATCTGCCCGAGCGCTTCCAATTAGAATACAAAGGTGCTGACAATCAGATGCATCGACCAGTAATGATTCATCGCGCTCCCTTTGGATCCATGGAGCGCTTTGTAGCTGTTTTACTCGAACATTGCGGAGGCAATTTCCCCTTGTGGTTGTCGCCCGATCAGGCGGTGATTTTACCCATCTCAGAGAAGCATGTAGACTATGCTAATCAGCTTTTGAAATTGCTTGATAATTACGATATTCGCGCCCTCGTTGACGAACGCAACGAAAAGACCGGAAGGAAGATCCGCGATGCGGAAATGAGCAAGGTTCCTTTCATGCTTATCGTTGGTGATAAAGAGATGGAAGAACAAACGGTAGCTGTTCGTAGACATGGGGAAGGAGATCTGGGAAGTATGCGTCTAGAAGCCTTCGCCACTATGGTGAACAAAGCCGTTGAAGAAGAATTAGCGAAGAAATAACCAAATTCAACTACTCTGAGGAGAGCACCCAAAAAGGAGCCCAAGCGGCGCGAAGAAGACAAGCACAGAGTGAACCGCAACATAACAGCGGCACGCGTGCGATTAGTTGGAGAGAACATCGAAGAACAAGGGGTGTATCCTACGTCTAAGGCCATACAAATGGCTGAGGAGCAGGAACTAGACCTTGTTGAGATCAGTCCGAAAGCAGACCCACCAGTTTGCAAGATTATGGACTATCGAAAGTTTCTCTACGACCAGAAGAAGAAGCAGAAAGAACTGGATGCCAAGAACATCAAAGTAGTCGTTAAAGAAATTCGATTCGGTCCTAACACCGATGAGCACGACTACGATTTCAAGAAGAAGCATGCCATCAACTTTCTCAAAGAAGGTTCAAAAATCAAGGCCTTCGTGTTCTTTAGAGGTCGTTCCATCGTCTTCAAAGACAAAGGAGAAATCCTCTTGTTGCAGCTTGCTCAAGACGTAGAAGAATGGGGTAAAGTAGAAAGCCTGCCCAAGTTAGAAGGAAAGCGCATGATTATGATGCTCGCCCCAAGACAACTGGCCAAGAAGAAATAGACAACAGTAGTAATAGACCGCAGCGATGCCAAAAATGAAGACCAAGTCCAGTGCCAAGAAGCGTTTCAAGCTTACGGGTACTGGCAAAATCAAAAGAAAGCACGCCTTCAAAAGTCACATCCTGACCAAGAAGACCACCGTGCAGAAGCGTCGTCTTACCCACGCTACCTTGGTAGATAAGGCAGACGAGCGCAGTGTTCGCGAACAACTGGTGATCTGATTATCACCCGGTTCATTGTTTCACCCTGACTTCGGCCTAAAAGACTGGTAAAGAACCAGCGCCGCCGTCAAAAAAAACACCCATTATGCCAAGATCGGTAAACTCAGTAGCCTCGCGCGCCCGCAGGAAGAAAATCATGAAGCTGGCGAAAGGCTCCTTCGGAAGAAGGAAAAATGTTTGGACAGTTGCTAAAAACTCTGTCGAAAAAGGACTCACCTACGCTTATCGCGACCGTCGCAACAAGAAGCGTAATTTCCGCGCCTTGTGGATTCAGCGTATTAACGCCGGTGCTCGTCAGCACGGTATGTCTTACAGTGTGTTTATGGGGAAAGTTCACAAATCAGGTATTGAACTCAACCGTAAAGTATTGGCAGACCTCGCCATGAACCATCCCACAGCATTTCAGAAAGTTGTAGAGCAGCTCCATTAATTGGTGCTTTTCAAACTGCATATATTGCCACGCCTCGCGCGTGGTTTTTTATTTTCGCCATTGGCCAAGCGAGCCCATTCATCCCCCATATCTATGCGCAGAGAACTGCTGTTCTTTTTACTATTGGTCAGCCTGTTAAGCATGGCCCAACCATCACAAGACTGCGAGCCCGACGTGGTCTATGCCGTTATTGCTCCATCTGGGCTGCGCATGCGCAGCAAACCAAGCACCCAAAGCGCCGTGGTTGTCACCGTGCCTTATGACAGTTTGGTCATTGCCTGTACAGAAACCTTCGGCGCCTTCCAAACAAAAGAATCAAAAGGTTACTGGCGTTTTGTTCAGTACAAAGAGTATCAGGGCTTTATGTATGATGGCTACCTCATTCCACGCAACCGTTCTGGTCAAAGAAGAATCAGCAGCCTTCCAAATAGTAAAGAAGAAGCCATTGCTGAAGCAGCTGATTTTACCACTCAAGAAATGATCCCTACCCCACCCGCTTTACCTCCTGTAGATTTCACCCTAGCCACAGAGACTTATAACTATTGTGGAGGCGTAGAAGCATTGAACCCGGGTCTTAATTGGTATGGCATTTATCCGCCTGAGCCGCTTTCCTCTGAATATCGCATGGAGAAAGTGAATGTGATGATTGTACTCAGCCAGCAACGCATGAGTGAAAAAATGGAGTTTGATATTCGAACAGATCGCGAAGACAAGTCTATTTTCTTGGTGGGTAGTGCCAAGCCTTTAGACCGAGGCACAGTGCTCTATCTAACAGAAGAAATGCAGAACACCCTTCCACTTTCATTGTATCCGGGTCAAAGTGGGGCGATTTTCGCCCGGGCAGCTGCAGAAAGTCCACAAAACATTCAACTAGAGGCCCTAGGAAGCGTAACTGCCGGAGGAGATTGTCCTACCTTATCCAACTATCAATTGCTCATTTCTACCCACATCGGACAAGAAAAAGTGCAGCAAGAAGTAGCTTCAATGATCAGAATGACCGACGCCTGTGGCGTGCCTGAGCTGCTCTGGTTTGGCGATATCAATGCCGATGGCTACGCTGATGCTTTATGGGCTTCACGTACCGAAAACAGTGCTCAATTTGCTCTGGTAGTGAGCCAATTGACTGAAGACAGCATCTGGGTACTTGCAGACACTTGGAACATTCAAAGCTGCGACTAATGAAGAAAGAATTGGAGTTCAACAGCAATGAAGATCAATTGAGGCTGTTGATGAGCGACTTGAAAAAACGCTTTGAAAAGGTGGCCTTAGGTGGCGGAACTAAACGAATAGTCAAGCAACATGAACAAGGTAAGCTCACCGCCAGAGAGCGAATAGCCGCGTTGCTCGACCAACATCTTCCCCAAATTGAAATAGGTGCCTTTGCAGCCGAAGGCATGTACCAAGAATACGGTGGTTGTCCGTCTGCTGGTGTGGTAGTAATAATTGGGTATGTAGAAGGAAGGCAGTGCATAGTGGTGGCCAATGATGCCACTGTAAAAGCAGGTGCCTGGTTTCCTATGACTGGCAAAAAGAACCTGCGTGCCCAAGAAATAGCCTTGGAGAATCACTTGCCTATTATTTATTTGGTAGACAGTGCGGGGGTTTTCTTGCCTTTACAGGATGAAATTTTCCCGGACAAAGAGAATTTCGGACGCATTTTTAGAAACAATGCCATTCTCTCTGCCAAAGGCATCACCCAAATTGCAGCGGTAATGGGAAGCTGTGTGGCAGGTGGGGCGTATCTCCCTATTATGAGTGACGAAGCCTTGATTGTAGATAAAACCGGAAGCATATTCTTGGCGGGTTCTTATCTCGTGAAGGCGGCCATTGGCGAAGACATTGACAATGAAACCCTTGGAGGTGCCACTACCCACTGTGAAATTAGCGGGGTAACTGATTACAAAGCCAAAGATGATCAAGATGCCCTGCAAACCATCAGAGGAATTGTGGGGAAAATAGGCCATTCTCCTAAGGCCGGTTTCGACAGAATAAGCGCCCTTCAGCCTGAAAAAGACGAGAAGGAAATTTATGGATTGCTTCCTGCTGATCGAACCAAGCCTTACAAGACACTGGAGATTATAGAGCGATTGGTAGACAATAGCGAGTTTCAACAGTACAAAGAGGGTTACGGTAAAACTATTCTCACCGGCTACGCCCGAATTGATGGCTGGTCTGTGGGTATTGTAGCCAATAACCGGGAAGTTATTCGCACCAAGAAAGGGGAAATGCAACTCGGTGGCGTTATCTATTCTGACTCAGCAGACAAGGCTGCTCGCTTTATTGCCAATTGCAACCAAAAGCGCATCCCCTTGGTATTTCTACAAGATGTAACCGGATTCATGGTGGGCTCTCGCTCAGAACATGGCGGTATCATTAAAGACGGGGCCAAGATGGTGAATGCCATGAGCAATTCTGTGGTTCCCAAATTCACCATCATCATGGGCAATTCCTTTGGTGCTGGAAATTATGCCATGTGCGGAAAGGCGTATGATCCGAGGCTTATTGTGGCGTGGCCTTCCGCTCAACTTGCGGTTATGGGAGGCGAACAAGCGGCCAAGGTGTTACTTCAAATTGAAAAAGCACGCTTGAGCCAAGGAGGAGAAGGCTTTAGCAAAGAACAAGAGGATGAGTTGCTCGAACGTATCCAACGGAACTACAAAGAACAGATGTCGCCCTACTACGCTGCCGCTCGCCTTTGGGTGGATGCCATCATTGATCCACTCGACACCCGAAAATGGATTAGTATGGGAATAGAAATGGCCAATCACAATTCGCACCTTCCTCCCTATCAGGTAGGGGTATTGCAAACCTAATGGAAGACTATTTCGAACTCGGCTATATTAAACGCACCACTGGCCTCAAAGGCATGATGTGGGTCAATGTGGATGCCGATCAACCAGAAGCTTACCTCCAAATTGAGGTGGTATTCACAGAAGAAGGCGGACAAGCGGTGCCGCATTTTCCCGATCATTGGAGCTTAGAGCCCAACGGACAGTTTCGACTGCATTTGGAAGATGTGCATAGCGAAGCTGAGGCCCTGAGACTGGTAGGAAAAAAACTCTTCTTGCCCCTCTCTGCCCTTCCGCCTTTGGAAGGAAAGAAATTCTACTACCACGAAATCATGGGCTGGGAAGTGCGCAATCAAGAGGATGTTACGGTAGGCAGGGTAAAAGATGTCTACGAAAGGGGTCCACAAGAATTGCTACTCGTAGATACAGGTTCAACTGCTTCCGTTTTTCTCCCCCTACCCGATGAATTTCTTCTGGAAGTCAATCGAAAGGAAATGTTTCTCAAAGTGCAAATCCCCGAAGGACTCATAGACGTATTCCATCAACCTTCTCAAGAGGAAGAGCAAGACAAGGATTAAGGAGTTTTGGCTTGTAGATATTGCAAAGACCCCCTTCTCGTGTAGATTGCAGCTCTTCAAACGTATGGGAGACGGGAAATTCTATTTCAAGCAATTTGCACTTTACAATCAGCAAAGTCCGCACAAAGTAGGTACCGATGGCGTGCTACTCGGATGCTGGGCTGGTTTGGGCGCTCAGCCAAAGCGCATCATTGATGTAGGTGCTGGTACGGGTTTGATTGGGATGATGTTGGCCCAACGCTTTCCCCATGCCCAAATCTATTTATTGGAAAAAGAGCCAAGTGCACTTGAAGAATGTAGTCAAAGCCTAAAAGCGTTTCCTTGGAAAGAACGTATCACCTTGGTAGATGCTGATGTTCTTCATTGGCAGGCTCCCTTTGCTTTTGATTTGGTGGTGAGCAATCCTCCTTATTTCTTACAATCACTTCCTTCTTTAGAGAAAGGAAGGCGACTGGCCAGGCATACAGAAGCATCATCTTTTAATGCATGGATGACACGTTTACAAGAATGGCTTGCACCTCAAGGCAGATTGTCCTTGGTACTGCCATTATCGCTAGAGGCTCCCCGTTTTGCATTGCCCTTAACACGGAAATGCTTGGTGCAGGATAGCCCCCATAGGGTGGCCAAGCGTCAACTGCTTGAATACTGCATGGAAGATGCACTCATAAAAGAAGAGCAGATCACATTAAAAGAACAAGATGGAAAATGGAGCGCTTCCTATTTACAATGGGTAGCGCCATTCTTGAAATTGACTATTTAAGGCTCCTAAATGTTCTCGTTTCTATTCCGAGTCTTTCTAGTGGATGCAAATAAATGTTGTGAAATTCTCCATGTGATGGAACCTATAGTTTGATGACATCAAGGTTTTCTTCCAAAGCTTTTCCAGAAGGCTATTTCAGCACTGTCTTTTTCTAACTGCGCAACCGCGAGATTAATTTTATCCTTCTCCGCCTTGGTCAAATGCCAACTCAAGGCAAATTGCTCGTCTTGCTGAAACAGGTAGTAATCTCTAAAAACTGGCGAGAAGGGCATCCAATCGGTTTTCTCCCGAAGATCTACCTTGGTATAGGTCTGCAAGTTTGAAAAAGAACGCACTACCCCATCAACTGGTCGAAGCCAACGGCCTGTCCAACTGGCTTGGGTATTGCTGATTTCCACTTTTTCGGGTCGATCACCTCTCAATCGAACCATCATTACACCGCGGCAATTTTGTTCTATCCATGGCGCCATGTTCTCCAACCACCTGAGGGCCAATTCAAAACCATCATTGTCTCTCACACCGGCATCAATGAGTTCTATTGAAGGTTGGGAGGGCATCTCAACCAAGGGGGTGATGTAGGGAAAGCTCGCACTCATCCGAAGGGCTGTGACGAAACGCAACGAATCTGCCGCAGCCGGAGCAAAAAGTCTGCTGAGTTCTAAGCCGTCAATTTCTGCACTTTTAGGATCTCTGTGATTCACGGCCGAGCACAAGAATGACATGGGCTGAGTGCCAATCAATAACCTTCGTCCGTCATTGACCACCGTTGGTGCCAAAATGAGCGCAGGATAATCTGCTTGCCATTCTGCCTGTTTCCTTTTCGCCACACTACCTGAAAGCACTCCGCCGCTGTTCTCCAACAGCTTCTGATCAAAGGCATAACCGCGATCATAGGCATAAACTTGTCCGCCTGCCTTGGCCCTCTTCAAGCGAATTAAAAGGTCGTTCACCACCAAATGGAAGGCTGTTGGATTCAATAAATCCAATCCCATTCGACTGCGCCCAGCTTCCACACGTGCCTGACGCTCTGGATCTTCTTCCCATCGGTTTCCATATTGCGCTCTATAATAGGCTGCGCCCAACATTCCGCCGCTGGCACCAGTCACCAAAACGCAGTGCTGACTAAAACTTCCATCGGTCACCGCATCGAGCTCCCGCCACATTTCATAGGTAAAAACAGACGAGCGCAATCCCCCACCACTTACATTCAACAAAATCAGCCAAGGCTTCAACTCCCCTGTTTGCCTTTTCCAATTGGAAAGTAGTTCTTCCCAGTGGTTGCGATCGGCTTCCATATTGGTCAAATGCACCAGGCTTTCAAAGGCAGAATCGGTATACAACACTTTTTGATCCTTTTGATAGACCATGCCGAAAGCAGGATGCACCTGACTGAATCGGGCCGATTGGTCTAATAGCACAATACCCACCACCAAGGCAGCCGGCGTCCAGGCTTTAAACCAAGTGTAGAAAATGGTGTAGGCCATCAGGCCTAAGGAAAGGATCAGAAAAAAGGTTCCTCCGGCTGGAATTTCCAACCACGGTTGATCACCGTAATACCCCATCAGGCCCAGGCCAAACAACAATAAAATGGCAAAAGCCACCGCACTTAAATGATGGCGATGAATGGTTTTAATCAACAACTCTTTGGAATAGTGCCCCGTATTGCGCGGAATGCGAATGCTTAAGGGCGTTCTGAGGTAGGCATATACGGCTTCCTCTTGCAACTCATCTATGTCTTTGAGAGTCATTCTTCCAGCCAGCAATCCCAATCCTTTGCGCTTCTGTTGGGTCACTGGCGGAGCAATCGGACGAAGGGTGCTGAAGAAATAGGAGAACACCAGCCCAATGACCAAGACGCTTCCCAAGAACAAAGCCCCTATCTGGGCCCATCTGAACAGCGCACTCTGCTGCGCTTGTAGCCCAAATTGATAGATGTTGTAGGCATAAAAACCATAGAAACTCAAGGGCAAAACCGAATTATTGATGGCAAAGCGGTACAGCGGTCTGTTCAAGGTGGCGAGAAATGGAAATCGCAGACTGTGAAACACATAGGTACTCACATGGAAAGCCATCACGAATAGTCCGGCGCACAAACCGAGTATGAAGAAGGAGAGCAAACTCACCTCCCCTCGGTATTCAGGCGATAAAAAGAGAAAAGGCATGCCATAGCGACCCATCCACTGGCCTGAGACCAGTGCAAACAAGGCCAGCCAAAGGGATAGTACCACCAAATTCCGCCGCAAAACCAGCAGGAAAAGGGTGATGGGGAAGAACTTCGAAAGAAAAAGCCGAAGTGTCTTCACAAATTTCGATTAGGCCGGTAATTCAGGGGCTTCCATCAAGCCAAATTGCACAAAATGATGCCTAAAATGCTTGCGGTGAAGATGCAACCAATGGATTTGATCCAGCCTTCCGAAATGCGGATGCACGGAAGTAAAATGGGGTTGATCGCGCCAGAAATGCAGGAAGTCTTCAACGGTTTTCAGCAACTGAAGGCGTGCTGCTTCTAGGCTTTCAAACTGTAGCTCATAGGCTGCATATTCTTGGGGCTTAGGAGAACCCGCAGGAAAAGATTTGTCACTGCGCAAGAAGGCCTGATAACGATCAATCTTGTCTACGGGAATCATAATGGGGCGCTCCACATCTTCCATACTGATGCGCAGACCGGCCTCTAAATGCGCGAGCATTTCAATGGCATTCATCGTTCCCCAGGCAGGACGGCTACTGGTTTGCAGTCCTGCCAAGAGAACGGGAACTTCTTCTGTAAAAAAGGTCTTTGTGGCTAAGGTATCCTCCATGGCAGGAAGATACATCAATCACAGGTGAATCACCTCGCCGTAAGCATCCGCTGCGGCTTCCATAACGGCCTCACTCATAGTGGGGTGTGGATGCACACTTTTCACGATTTCCATTCCGGTGGTTTCCAGTTTGCGCGCCACCACGGCTTCGGCAATCATCTCAGTCACATTGGCACCAATCATATGGCAACCGAGGAACTCACCATACTTCTTGTCGAAGATCACCTTCACGAAACCATCTTTATGTCCGGCTGCGCTGGCTTTTCCTGATGCGCTGAAAGGGAATTTGCCCACCAAAATGTCATAGCCGGCTTCTTTGGCCGCTTTCTCGGTATAGCCCACAGAGGCAATCTCAGGCGAGCAATAGGTACACCCGGGAATGTTGTTATAGTCAAGCGGCTGGGGATGATGACCCGCAATCTTTTCTACGCAGATAATGCCTTCCGCACTGGCCACGTGGGCCAAGGCCTGACCGGGAACACAATCGCCAATGGCGTAATAGCCGTCTACATTGGTTTTGTAGTAGCCGTCTACCACAATCTTCCCCTTGTCTGTTTTGATGCCTACTTGTTCAAGGCCGATGTTTTCAATATTGGCTTGAACGCCTACGGCAGAAAGCACTACATCGCATTCAATTTTCTCTTCGCCCTTCTTGGTCTTCACCGTAACTACACAACCACTTCCGCTGGTATCAACATGGGTAACTTCACTACCCGTTTTGATTTTGATACCATTCTTTTTGAAGGTGCGCTCGAGCTGCTTGCCAATCTCTTCATCCTCTACGGGTACAATCTGCGGCATATACTCTACTATGGTCACCTCAGTTCCCATGGCGTTGTAGAAATAAGCGAACTCTACGCCAATAGCGCCAGAGCCCACCACCACCAAGCGCTTGGGCTGTTCTGGTAGGGTCATGGCTTCGCGGTAGCCGATGATCTTCTTGCCATCTTGGGGCAGATTGGGCAGTTGGCGACTTCTGGCACCGGTGGCAATAATGACGTGCTTGGCCGAATACTCGGTTTCTTTTCCATCAGCAGTCTTCACCTTCACCTTCTTGCCGGGCAACAGCTTGCCCTCGCCCATGAGTACCTCAATCTTGTTCTTCTTCATGAGGAATTGCACGCCATTGCTCATGCCATTGGCTACATCGCGACTGCGTTTCACCACCGCACCAAAGTTGTGCTGGGCATTGTCTACCTGAATACCGTAGTCAGCGGCGTGTTGTATGTATTCAAATACGTTGGCGCTTTTCAACAAGGCCTTGGTGGGAATACAGCCCCAGTTGAGGCAGATGCCACCCAGGCTTTCGCGTTCAACAATGGCTGTTTTAAGGCCGAGTTGGGAAGCTCGAATGGCTGTAACGTAACCGCCGGGGCCGGAACCGAGCACGATGAGATCGAAGTTCATGGAAAGCTAATTTTTTTAGCACTGTGGCAGCGAAGTTACATCAGCATCACCATATTGTTTTTCCTTTGCAAGCTTCTATGGAACCACTTTCTCCACAAGATTCATCGGATCTTTCTCATGAAAAGCCCAAAGGTCCTGAGTGGATGTCTGAACGTCCGCGCAAAGCCCTAGAGCAATTGTACAAATGGACCCGCTTCATCGGCATCTCCGGAAGCATCATGGGGGCATTTATCTTACTCAATGGAATAGCGCTTTTCCCCAATCCGCAAGTAGCTGAAGAAGCCTTGTCAGGACTACTTCCTGGGGTGAATATGCGCAGTGTGGCCATGGTGTACATCCTGCTTGGCGTGCTCTACTTTCTACCCATGCGCCATCTTTTGCGCTTTAGCCGGCAAATAGAAAGCTACTTCAAGCGCGAAGATGCCGCCTCAGCCGTGGAAGCATTGATCAGCATCTCCACCTTCTTTCGTTTCATCGGATTGGTGGTGCTCTTCTTTGTAGGTCTCTATGTGCTGGGTTTGATGGCCAGCTTGGTGGGCATGGCTTAACGCACTGCTATACAGCTGATTTCTACGTTCACTCCTTTGGGCAATCCGGCTACAGCCACGGTTTCTCTGGCGGGTTCACTTGCACTGAAATACTCGGCATATACCGCATTAACAGCTTGAAACAGGTCCATACTAGAGAGAAAGATGCTGCATTTCACCACGTGATGAATGTCCATTTCCGCTGCCTGCAGCACAGCCTGTAAATTCTTGATTACCTGATGGGTCTCGGCTTCAATACTTTCTTGAATCAATTCACCTGTTGCTGGATTGATGGCAATTTGGCCGCTACAATAGAGGGTGTTCTGAGCCAAAATGGCTTGGCTGTACGGACCGATGGGAGCGGGTGCGTTGGGGGTTTGGATGGTCTGATGCATGGCGATGCTTGTTTGGGCCGAAGTTAATCTGCGTCTTTCAAGCACTGATATCCCCTCCTCAAGACATCAAAAAGCGATGCGATATTCCAGATTCACAATACTGCCTCGGGTAAGTCCATCTGGCCGAACTTCCCTCACCACGAAAGGCGCACCAATGCTGAGTTGGAGCGATTGACGGGCATTGAGGGCATAATCGATGTAGAGATTGCCGTTGAGGGTGAGTCCTTGCGATCCTTCAATCTCTTGTTCATCCCCATTGGCATCGGTAAAACGATCGTTGCGCAAATGGTAGATGGAGAGAATTCCAGGCGTGAATTGCCATTTGTTTCTCCAACGAAACGGGTACGACAGCCGAAAGATGAGATCGCTACTGCGTTGGAAGCCATTGGTAGAAGAAAAGTTGTAAAGGGCCGATTCCTCCGGATAGTTGGTGTTCAAGAAAGCATTGCTGTTGTCTGTCAACGGTTGTTGAATGGCCAATACCATTTGGAGTTTCTTCCACGAATAACGCATTCCGAGAATGAGGTCGAAGGTTCCCAGACTGGATTGATAATCCATGGGCAACGGAAGACCATCGAGGCTTTGTCCGCCATTGGCTAGTGGGATTTTTGTGCCGAAGGTGAGCGCAAAAGATGAATCCCATTGGTGGGTGGCGTTCAGGTAGAGGTCTGACAGGCCAAATACGGAGATGGCATTGCCCGATTGCCCCAGGGAAGTGAGTTTAACATCAGCCGACCATTGTTCAGAGAAGGCATACTGATATTCAAGGGATGAGCCATAGACCAGAATGGCATTGTCTGCCGTACCGTAGAAGCCTCCTACTTTGAATTGGTGCCGTGTGTTTTGTAGGCTATCAAGGGCTTCCGGCTTGAAGCTCCCGATGGTACATGCGCCGGCATCACTACATCCTTGTGCATGGGCTTGTTGGCCAAGGGAAGTGAAGAGCAGAGCCATTAGGTAAATAACGTGAGTTCGACCTAACTA
>CAZDPF010000053.1:0-13277 GCA_964507215.1 uncultured Chryseobacterium sp.
TCATACAACACCCGTGTTTGGATGCCAATACTGAATGCGAAAGAAGTATTGCGAATGTTGAGGGCCACCGCACTGTTACTCGGTGAAGTGAAGTGCAAATCTCTGAAATCCATCAAGTAAGTTCCTTGTACAAACATCCTGAAATTGCGTTTTCTGGGTTTGTATTGAAATCCCATTCCGGCCACTCCACCAAAAATGGCTGAAACGTGATTGACACTTGAATTGGGAAAGGCTTTCACCTCACTCAGCTGCAGATCTATACGAGGGCCCAATAAGACATACGGCTGCATTTGCTCCCAATCCGCCTTGAGCTTGATAGCCACCCACCAATGGAGATAGCTCAGATTGTATTGCTCCTTGATTAATCCGAGATTATAGGCCGGTACGGAAGGATCTATCACCTGCCATTCAAGACGCGTACCCTTTTGAATGAAAGCCATTTCTGTGAGCAAGCTGAGGATATCTTCATCGTAAAACTCCATATTCATTCCGATGTAGGCCCCCAAGCGCGGCTGCAAATAGGTGACCTGAACATCCTCACTCGTCTCCCATTGCTGATTTGAAACACTTATACCCAAACTTGCTCCGAAATACGGATTTCGCTGGGCCAATAAAAAATGGCTGGACAGCAGCAGCCCTCCAAAGATGAATCCCCTCATGTTCCCAATTATTCCTTCAAAGTAAACCCAATCATCAACCAAAAGGGATGAGAATTATCAGTGGCAACAGGGTTTTCTTGGAAATCTTTCGCTCATCCTCATATTCATGCGCTCGTGTAAAAGACCTTGGGTGAGCTTTGAAACCAAATGACTTTCGTAGCGTCAAAAAAGGACCACGCCATGAAAAAGTCATCTGAAACCCAATTTATCCGCATTTGGGAGCTTTCGTTCTTACTGCTTACTGCCCTCATGCTTTCTTCTGTTTGGGCGTTTGCTTCCCACAGGCCCGCAACTTCTTTGGACGGGCAACGAACCCTCTCTTTCACCGTTCCAATTTTGGCGGGCATAGAGAATCCTGCCCACTGGAACGAACTCACTGAATTGGCTTACCTCCATTGTACCGAACGAATCGATAAAGACAGTAGGCTGAGTCTTCATCAGCAAAATAGATTGCACGGCGTATTGGCGGTGCTTGAGTACCAAAAAGGCAATATAAAAGCGGCTCGTCAACACTATGAGGCCCATTTGGCTACCGCATCTCCAAGAGCCCAATACAACACCTCTTTGTTTACACTGGCTGCTTTGCTGAAGGCCGAGGAAGCCAAAGCCTCGCTAAATCAAAATGAAGAGATTCTCTTGAAACAGGCTTTTTATACCCAATTGAATAGAATGGATCCAAAAGAAGCACATGCTTTTGTACAGCAGCGATTACAGCTATGGAATACCATTTCGGCATACGCCCACACTTCATTACTCATCAGCGAAGAGATGCTGGGCAAGGCGCAAGAATATAAAATGGCCGAAGACGTCCTTATTGACTTAATAAGTGCCGTTTGTTGTAAGGAGCTTCAACTACAATATCGCGAGGTGGAAATGGAAGTTCTCAGCACCTGGCTGTACATACACGCTTCATAAGTCTAATCAATCTCAGGCGCCTCTTCGGCGCCTGCGCTGTTTTGTATCTTCACCTGTTCACCCATGCAACTAACATTGAGAACTGATTCTGCTCTGGCGGTTCTGGCATCAGACTCTCCTAATTCTGTACAAACCAATGCCCATAGTGAGCACCTTCGCTTGTATTGGGGTGCCCAAATCTTGGGATGGGGAGGAATGGTGTTCGTAGAAACGGTCAATTACACCTTCTATATCATCGGGGAGTTTAGAATGAGCTACTTCCTGTATTTCCTCTACAATGCTTTGGTTGGAGTAATAGGCACTCATTTGTACCGTCGGCATCTTCTGCGCAAAGACTTGTTTCAGCACCAAGGAACAGCATTATGGGTCTCTGCCATCACCCAAACCGCAGTGCTTTCTTCGGTCTTGATGGTTTCTTCTCTTTTGCCAGGCGTAATCGCCAATTTTCAACAGTTCTTGGCCACCTTCCATCCCCTTGATTTATTCGCAAGCACCATGAATTGGATGCGTTATGCCGGGGTCTGGGTCATTATTTATTACCTCTACCAGATTTTAGAACAACGCCGAAAAGCATCTGAAGACCGCATGCAAGCCATGCATTTGGTAAAATCTACGGAGCTTGAATTGCTCAGAAGCAAGCTAAATCCTCACTTTCTCTTTAACGCGCTCAATAGCATCAAAGCTTTGGTGATTATTGACCCTGAGAAAAGTAGAGAGGCCATTGTCAACTTGAGCGATTTGTTGCGGTACACCCTTAATTATGGCTCTGAAACAACGGTAGAATTCTACCGCGAGTGGGAAGAACTGCAGAAATACCTGCACCTCGAACAGCTCCGATATGGAGATCGGCTACATATAGAAGCTGATCTGGCCCATGAATTAGAAGAGCACCCTATTCCACCAGCTACCTTGCTCACTCTTGCTGAAAATGCTTTCAAACATGGAATTAGCAAGCAGAGTGGCGATGCCCTTATTCAAATCAAAGTAGCCCCCTGTCCGCAAGGACTATGCATCGAAGTAAGTAATCCGGGTTCACTCGAAAACGAAGAATACAAACGCGAAGGTGGACTGGGAATCAAGATTATACGAGAAAGATTGGAACGCATTTATGGAGCTAAGGCGCATTTTGAAATCAAGGAAGTGTCTGAACGGGTAGTGGTCAGAATAACCATAGAACAATGAGTATTAAAACCTTTCTACTTGACGATGAACCGCTTGCGGTAGCAGAGCTCAACAGCATGTTGAAGTTGCACAAAGAGGTAGAAGTGGTGGGAAGTGCCAATGACCCCCACAAGGCCCTTGAATTCTTGAAAAAGAACGAAGTGGATTTGCTGTTTCTCGACATCAATATGCCGGGCATGAATGGCTTTCAATTTCTTGAAACCATGGATGAGGTACCTGAAGTCATCTTTGTAACGGCTTACGACCAATACGCCATTAAGGCATTTGAAATTAACGCTTTAGACTATCTATTAAAACCTTTAAGTCAAGACCGATTGCAAGAAGGTTTGCAAAAAGCATTACAGCGTTTGGGAAGTGAAAAACCTGCTGCCCTCAACCCTGATCAAAGAATTTTTATCAAAGATGGCGAAGCCTGTCACTTTGTGCCTGTACCTGAGATCGAATGGCTTGAGAGCATTGGCAATTATGTGCGGGTTTATTACAGCAAAGGCAAGCCAATGCTCCACCGATCACTCAATTATATGGAAGAACGCTTGCCGATTGACATCTTTTTTAGGGCCAATAGACAAGCCATTTTCAATGTGAATTTTGTGGCTGATATACTCCCCTACTTCAACAATAGCTTGCAAGTGCAATTGAAAAATGGACAGAAGTTGGAGATGAGCCAGAGACAATCTGCTAGATTCAAACAAATGATGGGCATTTGAGCGCTCAACATGCATGGTTTTATCAGACCTTTGTCATGATACGTCCGCGAGATGCCCTTAGAGAAGAAGATTGTAGGAGTGGGTGGACTGGGGGGAAGCGGCACACGCTTGCTAGCAGAAGCACTGCTCATTGCCGGCTTCGAAATGGGCGTACGGCTCAACAAATCTCTCGACGATCTTTGGTTTACCGCACTCTTTAAAAGAGAGAATAGCTACCTGCCCCGACAAACAGATGAAATTGCCCAGCGATGGAATTGGTATGCTGCTTTGCGCGAAGGCAATCGAATTTCTTTTTTAGATCGCTTGCGCATTCAGCAGTATATGAAGGCCAATGGAGACCCTAGAATTTATCCTGATCCTCCTTTAGATACGCTGTGGAAATCCAATGCCGGCCCCGCTCTTTGGGGTTGGAAGGAGCCCAATACACATTTGTTCGCCAAGCAACTACTCGATGAACAACCTCATTTGCATTACGTGCACATGATTCGAGATGGCCGCTATATGGTTCATTCTGCCAATCAGCAGCAGTTCAATACTTGGAACCATCTCTTTGATATCCCCGTCAATGTTTCCAAAGAGCGTCAGCGACTGTTGTTTTGGTTACAGGCCAACGAAAACATTTTTCAGTGTATGGATTTTTATCCAGATCGCATTCATATCATCCATTATGAAGAGTTGGTGGCACACCCCCTATTGGCATTGAGCAAGCTTTGGGAGGCACTTGAAATCAAGCAAGATGTGCAAATGGTGGTTGATCAGCTTCATTTCCATCCCATCAAACAAAACAATTGTCTATTGGCGCTCAGCCAAGAGGAGAAAGAACGGCTGGCTGCATTGGGTTACCCTGAATAAAAGTTCGGAATCTCATTATTTGGTTCACAATGGTAGATCAGGGCGCGCGCTCCACGCTTACAAGTCAGTTTTGCTCCGTCAAAATGCAGCCCAATGCAAAACGCCATTTTCTTCTCCAGTGCCATCCTATTTCTGCTTTCACTCAAAAGCAGCTCACAAGAACCATCGCCCGCTTCAACAAAATTTCCACCTTTCTCCGTTAACAGTTGGTTTCCTTCTACTGTGCACAGAGAAGTACAACAGTTTGAAAAGCTTTGGCTGAAAACGGCTTTTACTCAGCAAGAAGCGCCAAAATTCAATTGTCCCCTGCCCCTATCCATCAATTCTTCTTGGCCAATAGCCGCACTGTTTCCGCTCTTCCTTCATGATAGGGCCCTTCATGCAAGGTGGTAGTTCCTGACTCTGCCACGAGAAATTCAGCAGCGGGAAAATCGTTTTTCAATTCATCCAAAGAGAATAACATAGAAGCGTCTTGCGGCCCACCAGAGCTCAGTCCCAATTGTTCCTTGGCAAAACCTTCGAGAAGTAAATGGCCTCCCGGACGCAGGGCCTTCCAACAATTCTGGTGAAGCAGGCCGCGTTGAGCCAAAGGCACATGTACAAAAATGAGCACCACCAGATCTGCTGAGGCTTCTTCAAAGGAGAATTGCTCGTGAGAAGCCGAAATATAAGTGAGCGGTACTTCCTTTTGTTTGGCCAGTTGAAGTGCCTTTTTCTTACCCTCCACACTGCTATCATAAGCCATTGCCTTCCAGCCCATTGCTGCGGCATACACCGCATTTCTGCCCTCCCCTTCTGCTGGAAAAAGTGCATCGCCCGGCTTCAATTGAGCCAATTGCTGAGCCATAAAAACATTGGGCTGATTGCCATAAGCAAAGCCCTCTTCACTGTAACGTTGATCCCAAAATGATTGCATTTTCCAAAGGTAGCTCAGACTACCTTCGCAATTGTGAAATCCATAAGTCCTCTTGAACTCCGATCTGACCTGCTGCTTTTGGATGTTCGATCACCCGCTGAATTTGAACAAGGGCACATTCCAGGGGCGAAATCATTGCCGCTATTTACCAATGAACAAAGGGCCGAAGTAGGCACACTTTACAAGCAAAAAGGTGCTGCTTTCGCTTTCAAAAAAGGATTGGAATTAGTGGGGCCAAGAATGCTTCCCTTGATGGAACAAGTAGAAGAATGGGCAAGCGCTGGCACTGGTATTCAGCTGCATTGCTGGCGCGGCGGAATGCGTTCACATGCTGTAGCCCAACTGCTGTCATTCGCAGGATATCAGCCCTTTGTGCTAGAGGGTGGTTACAAGGCTTGGCGAAATGCTGGCAATGCCCTTCTGAATCAAGAATGGAAATTGAGGGTGCTCACAGGCTATACTGGTAGCAAGAAAACTGAGATTTTACAGCATCTCCAAGAGCTTGGAGAACAAATAATTGACCTTGAATCTTTGGCCCACCATAGAGGCTCTAGTTTTGGTGCATTGGGAAATGGCCAACAGCCAACATCAGAGCATTTTCACAACAAAATCTGGCAGCAACTAATGCAAATGGACATCCATCGGCCGATATGGATTGAAGATGAAAGTTACCGAATTGGCCAATGCCATCTACCGGATGCACTCTTTGAAAAGATGAAAGCTGCTCATTGGGTGAGAATAGAAATCCCCAAAACCCATCGGCTACAGCACAGCATTGCCCTCTACGGCCATACCCCGAAAGAAGAATTAGAAGCCGCTATCCGCCGTTTGGAAAAGCGCCTTGGCGGCCTCCGAATGCAACAATGCCTGGAAGCATTGGCCCAAGACGATGCCATCCGATGTACCGATTATCTGCTAGACTATTACGATAAAAGCTATAACAGGAGCTTGATTTCACGCGATGCATCCAAAGGACAATCCTTGGTTTTTGATCACAGCGATCCCCGGCAAATAGCCTACACCCTACAAGCGCTTCCACATGAATGAAATTCGATTGACCCAATTTTCGCACGGTGCCGGTTGTGGTTGCAAATTGGCCCCCGATGTACTGGAGAGCATTCTCGGACAAAGCAGAAGCTCCCTTCTATTTCCAAATTTAATAGTGGGCAACCACAGCAAAGACGATGCAGCTGTATTTGACCTTGGCGATGGTACGGCCATGGTGAGCACCACAGATTTCTTTACGCCAATTGTAGATGATCCGTTTGATTTTGGCTACATCGCTGCGGTAAATGCCATCTCAGATATCTATGCCATGGGAGGAACCCCTTCAATGGCGATTGCCATTCTTGGTTGGCCCATTGACAAGCTCTCTCCTGAGGTAGCTGCTGAAGTAGTTAAGGGCGGACGAAGCGCTTGCGAAAAAGCGGGAATACCTCTTGCCGGCGGCCACAGCATTGATATTCCAGAGCCTGTTTTTGGTTTGGCTGTAAGCGGTAGAGTGAATATCGCTCATCTGAAAACCAATAACAAAGCGCAAGCAGGTGATCTACTCTTTCTCACCAAACCTCTGGGGATCGGTTTGATTACCACTGCTGAAAAACGCGGACTGGCCAAAGAGGAAGACCGTACACTTGCGAGAGCCAGTATGAAACGCCTCAATGATGTGGGACCTAAAATTGCGGCCTTCGCTGGAGTACATGCCATGACGGATGTGACCGGATTTGGCTTGGCCGGACATTTATTGGAAGTCTGTGAAGCCAGCGGACTAATGGCTACTCTACAAATGGGAAAGCTCCCTCAATTCCCTTTTACCGCGCAATACATCAAACAAAAGTGCATGCCTGGTGGCACCCAGCGCAATTGGCGGTCCTACGGCCAATGGATTTCAACTGTGAACGAGGATGAAAAGGCGTTGTTGGCTGACCCGCAAACCAGCGGAGGACTGCTCTTGTGTGTACACGCAGATGAGGCCAAAGCCGTACAGAACTTCCTTCAAGAAGAAGGTTTGGAACATCAAATAATTGGAGAACTAGCCCACTACTCTGGCTCTGGATATAGACTGTACTTGACACCTTAATAAGTGCCCATCAGCCTGATGTTCTCTACCGTTTGTTGATAGGCTTGCTCATTGACTTCCAGTCTGATGGTCGCTTTCAATTCAGTGTCTGGCCTCCACTTCGGTCCACCTCCAAGGCTGGTATAGAGCAAACGCTTTTCTTCATTCCACTCCCATTTTTTCGGTTCAAAGCACCAAGCGGATTCCGCTGTGTTCATGGTCTCCAAACAACATTGTTGCCATAGCAATTGATGGGGCTGAACACTGTCGGGCAGAACAATTTCAAGGGTACAGTAGGTAGACCGATCTGCCTCTGCATCAATGGATGGCATCAAATTCCTCCAAGCGTCTATTCGCAAAGAAAAGCTCGATGGCTTATTCGTAGAGGAAGGTTGCGAAAGGGGTTGGCTCTTACAGGCTGAAACCATCAGACTGAAGACAATCATTACTGTGGGTAAACGCATAAGTCTAAGGTAAGGAAGCTGTGGATGGCTGCTGTACCTTCGGAGCAAAGTTCGCTGTATGTCTGCCGCCATTCGTCTTTTGCTTGCGCTTGGAAGTTTGTTCTTTTTGTCAAGCTGTTCGGTAAAACCCTCACTGAGAGCCGTTCAATCGCCCGATGAGCGAATCAGCCTAGAGCCTTTCCTCAATGGAAACGGCAAGTTTGGCTATCGATTATTTTTCAATGGTGAAATGGTATTGGACAGCAGTTTTTTTGGTTTTGAGTTTCATCAACAACCCCTGCTTGCGTCTGGACTAGAGTTGCTCTTTGTAGAGCCCTATTCCCATGATGAAACCTGGGAACAAGCTTGGGGGGAACAAAGAACGGTGCGAGATCATCACAATGGTTTGCTCATCGGACTGCAAGAAGTGAAAGAACCTTTTAGGGCTTTCTCTATAGAATTTCGGGCTTTCGACGATGGAGTAGGAATGCGTTATCACTTCGCTGCAGACCCGTCTGCTGAACCCTTTCGTTTAATGGAAGAACACAGCAGCTTTCAACTTACAGAAGATCCCACCGTATGGTGGCAACCCGGCGATTGGGATATTTACGAGCACCTCTATACCCGAAGTGCCTTCTCGGCCATTGATGCCTTGGCTTATAGAAACAAAACCGAACTGGCGCAGACTTATATTCCATTCAATGCCGTAAATACACCGGTGACCATGAAATTGGCCTCCGGTACCCACCTGTCTTTCCACGAAGCGGCGCTCACTGATTTTGCAGGAATGACCTTGAAGATAGAGCCTGAAAAACTGCGTATGAAAAGCGGATTGGTAGGCAGTTTACGTACTCCTTGGAAGGTAGAACGCACCGGAGATGTGAGCAGTCCTTGGCGAACCATCCTCATTGCGGAAGATGCCAAAGGACTGCTGAACTCCACCTTAACGCTCAATCTCAATGAGCCCAACCAAATGGAAGATGTGTCTTGGATTAAACCGATGCTCTACTCCGGAATTTGGTGGGAAATGCATCTAGGCACCCATGGTTGGGACATGGCCGGTGGAAAACATGGGGCCTCCACCCAGCGGGCCTTGATGCGCATCGATTTTTGCGCCGAAAACGGTATTGAAGGGATGTTGGTTGAAGGCTGGAATACGGGTTGGGAAGGCTGGCTTGGTGGTGATGAACGAGAAGGACTTTTTGATTTTGTTACCCCCTACCCTGATTATGACCTCCCGTTGGTAGCCCAATATGCGCAAAGTAAGGGCGTACAGCTGATTATGCACCACGAGACTTCAGCGGCCATAAGCACCTATGAAAGTCAAATGGAGAAAGCATTTGAGCTGATGCGCTCTCTAGGAATTCGCCATGTGAAAACCGGCTATGTGGGCAAGGTTTTGCCGAAAGGTGAATTCCACCACGGTCAATTTATGGTGCAGCACTACCGCAAGGTGGTGGAGACTGCTGCTCGCTATGGAATCGCCTTGGATGTACACGAGCCCATCAAAGCCACCGGAATACGCAGAACCTGGCCCAATATGATGACCCGTGAGGGATTGCGTGGTCAGGAATTCAACGCGTGGTCTCCGGATGGTGGTAACCCGCCCAGCCACCTGCCTACCGTAGCCTTTACTCGCATGCTTGCCGGACCCGTTGACTACACCCCTGGCATTGTGCAACTTGACCTCCAAACGTATAACCGAAATAAAATTCAAAACACCCTGGTGCATCAACTGGCGGCCTACATTGCTATTTACAGTCCGATGCACATGGTTCCTGACCTAATTGAAAATTATGAGGCTGAACCCGTGAGCTTAGAGTTTCTTAAAAGCTTGACCCTCGATTGGGAACGCAGCATTCCTCTTATAGGCGAAGTTGGCGAATATGTGGTGATGGCACGCCAAGCCAAAGAAAACGGAAGCTGGTACATTGGCGGCTTAAATGGCGATGTTGATTTTGATCAATTGGTGGCTTTAGACTTTTTAGAAGAAAACCAAACCTATCAGCTCATTATCTTGAGCGACACAGAAGAAACTGACTGCGATAAAAATCCCAATGCGTTGCTCTATACCTCAGGCACCGTGGAAAAAGGCAATAAGCTAGCGGTAACGATGAAGCGTGGAGGAGGGTTTATTGCCGTATTACATCCCCTTCAAGATTAACACTTGCACAGGCTGAACCCATTTCAGAACTTGGAATCATGATCAGAACACTGCTCTTTATCGGGTTGATAACCCCCTTTGCGTGGCCCTTACAAGCACAAGAAGCGCGTAAAACAGCCATTCAATCATCGCAGAAGCAAGAGGTGGATGGTGTTTCCATTCCAGATTCCTACGTAGATGCCCAATGGATTACCATGGAGGCGCCTCAGCCAGATGGCACATCGGTTAGAGAATATCTCGTACAACGCAAAATCGAACAAACGCGCTTGCACCCAAGAAAACCTGTGGTAGCCGAGCTGAAAACCATGATGGACAGTCTGTTGGTTACTGATGGGCAAAATTTGGTGCAGCAACTTCCAACAGGTTTTGAGATTCCGTTGTACGGTGGAATCCCCAATGACAATAGCCTGGCGGTCTCCAATGGAGGAATTGTATTGCTCGCATTTAACTCTCACATCGCGGGCTATGATTTGAATACGGGAGAGCAGCTGTACAGCCAAGGTCGCTATCCATTGGGATTGATTGGCATTGACTTCGACGGACCAAGCACCAACTTTTATGATCCAAAGGTGGCTTATGATCCTGTTCGTGATCGCTTTGTGTTGGCGTTTTTACGCGGCAATACGCCCACTTCTTCTGGAATTATTCTGGCCTTTTCCAAGACCAATGACCCCCGTGATGGCTGGAATGTGTATGCACTGCCCGGCAATCCTTTGAACAATGACCGCTGGACAGACTTTCCGGTAATCGCCCTTACAGCCCATGAGCTCATCTTCACCGCCAATTTCATCATTCCAGGACAGCCTTGGCAAACTGGTTTTGATGGCAGTATGATTTGGCAAATTGGTTTGGACGAAGGATTCACCGGAGCGGCCACACTGGATGCACTGCTCTGGAGCGATATCAAGTTCAATGGCAGATTCACCAGAAACCTACATGCCGTTCAATTTGGAGACGCCCCTGACCGCGACGATATTTTCCTGCTTTCTAACCGAAACTTCAGCCTTCAAAACGATACCATCTTTCTGCTTCACCTCACCGGAATGCGAACCGATGCCAACACCACTCTGGAAGTGAATGCGCATTTGAGTGATCAGCCGTATGGGGTACCTCCATTTGCACGTCAAGCAGATACTGATACCACCAATGCAGCCAGCGGTTTTGACACCAATGACGGACGGGTTTTGGGCGCTTTTTTCGTGAATGACCACATTCAATTTGTGAGCAATACCATTGATTTTGCATCCGGACACAGTGCCATTTACCACGGCAGAATTGACGATCCCTATGCCACTAATCCAATGATTTCTGGCACCATCATTCAACATCCTCGATTGGATTTAGGCTACCCGAACGTGGCGTGGACGGGCACCCAAGCTTGTGAACATCAGTCCATTCTGGGTTTTAACCACACTTCAACCCAAGATCCTGCAGGATGCTCTGCCTTGTTCTTCAGTGATGAAGGAGAATATTCGCCCATCACTTACCTGACCAAAGGAGAAGGCTACGTGAACAGACATGCCGGCAATTATGAGCGTTGGGGAGACTATTTCGGTCTGCAAAGAGTGTATAACCAACCCGGTCAGGTTTGGGCCAGTGGTTATTATGGTTACGCCAATCAGAACAATGGCATCTATTCGGCCAGGGTATATAGTCCAGATACACTGCATCTACAATTAACTGTAAATGCCAATCCGGGCAATGCGCTTTGCCAAGCACGGGTGCAAGCATTGGCCATCAACGGTCAAGCGCCTTTTACCTATACCATTAATGGGCAGCCAAGTGTTGATGGAATCTCGGAAGGCCATTGCGCAGGCGATAAAGTATCTATAAGCGTTACCGATGCATCGGGTTGTACGCGTACAGATTCTGTTATCATTCCATTGAAAAATCAAAGTGTTAGAAGAAGTGTTTATCCCAATCCAACAGATGATTTATTGGTTAGTCGCATCGACCTGCCATCTGCCGGAAAGGTGCAGTTGCTTTTAACAGACTTAAATGGCCGAGAATTAACGGTAATCACTGAGCGCTTCGCCTCGGCTGGATTGTATGAGGTAGTGATGGATTTATCACAAATCAGTGCAGGGACTTATGTTCTCAAGCTATTTTTGGACGGAGAAGAGCTCAATACCCAAAAGGTATTGGTTCGCTAGGTTAGTAACCCTTTTTTACCCCAAGAGATGATTCCAGTATTGTCGCTTCGCGATTTTCATACCAGTCGTAAAAACGACTTTGTACAAAAGCTCGGCAAGACCTATGAAGAGATAGGCTTTGTGGCCATTGCTGATCACGGCTTCCCATTTGAATTGTCTGATGCACTTTACCAGGTAGTAGAATCATTCTTTGCCTTGCCGCTGGAGGTGAAGAAGCAATATGAAAGAAAAGCGCTCTTCGGCCAAAGGGGATATACCGCTTTTGGAATGGAACACGCCAAAGACAAAGCGGAGGGCGACCTCAAAGAATTCTGGCAATTTGGTCCTGAACTGACTCCCAATGAGTTGGAAGAATTGCAGTATCCAGCCAATATTTTTGTTCATGAACTTCCTGATTTTCATGGTCTAGGTATTAAGACCTATTCAGAATTGCTCAGAATTGGGAGAGATGTGCTGAAAGCCATTGCCCTTTACCTCGGATTAGAAGAAGATTACTTTGAAGAATTTGTGTTGCAAGGCAACAGTATTCTTCGTCCGATTCACTATCCACCCATTCATGGAGATGTTGGAGGTGCGGTGAGAAGTGCAGAACATGAAGACATCAACCTCATCACTCTTTTAATGGGAGCCTCTGCCTCTGGCCTTCAAGTGAAAGATCGAAATGATCATTGGGTAGACGTGGCTACCGAGAAAGATCAGTTGGTGGTCAATGTTGGAGATATGCTACAAAGACTCACCAACAATAAATTGAGAAGTACCACGCATCGGGTAATCAATACCGAAGAGGCATTATCAGGCGCTTCGCGTTTCTCCATTCCCTTTTTCTTGCACCCCATTTCTTCTATGCCGCTCAACTGTTTGAAAGAGTGCATAGCCCCCAATGAAAACCCCGCCTATGAACCGATCACGGCGGGGCAATACTTAGATGAGCGACTAATTGAAATAGGCCTAAAACCGGCCTGATTTCGCTTAGTTCTTCACTGAACCACGAACCACTTTAAACTCAGTTCTACGGTTCATTTGGTGCTTGCGTTCATCGCAAATAACATCATCTTCACACTCATTGGTCAACTGGGTTTCACCATAGCCCTTGCCATAAACACGATAGCTCTGAATACCTTTCTCGGTGATGTATTGTACAGAGCTCTTGGCCCTTCTATCAGACAGTGCTTGGTTGTAGGCATCAGATCCTCGGCTATCGGTATGACTACCTACCTCGATGACCAA
>CAZDPF010000054.1:0-4950 GCA_964507215.1 uncultured Chryseobacterium sp.
GCCTTCTCAAAGGCCTTCTTATTGTTCTCTTCCGTAGCCCTTCGAGAATCAGGCAGCCAAACCCCTTGATTTCTAATAACATCATTTAAATCCTCCACTGCCCCATGAGTGTAAATAGGACCAATTCCGGAAACTAACTGCCGTAGAATCCGCTGCGCCTTCCCGAGTGAATACGCACATATTACACTAGTGCGGCCTGAAAGCGCGTTGACCTCCCACCACTGTTCAATTTCCTTTACAACCTGCTCTTGCTTGGGCCAGCGATAGACCGGCAGTCCGAAGGTAGATTCAGTAATAAAGTGATGACATACTACAGGCTCAAATGGCGTACTTATTCCGTCTGAATGCAACTTATAATCTCCACTCACTACCCACACTTCCCCTTGGTATTCCACCCGAATTTGAGACGAGCCTATGATATGGCCGGCCGGATGAAAACTAAATTGAACCCCATTGATACTCAAAGGTGCTCCATACGCTACCGTTTGAATAGATGCTTTTGGAATGCGGTGCTGAATGGCGGGAGCCGCATCTTTCTGACACAAATAACTAGAATGACCATAGCGGCTATGATCTGAATGGCCGTGGGTGATCAATGCTCGCTTGACAGCTCTCCAAGGATCTATGTAAACGTCTGCCTTTTCGCAGTAAATACCATTATCATTGAATACCAATAGTCCCACAAGCGCTTATTTTCGCGTGAAACCGAAGGTATGAATCAATCAATAGACAGCAGCAAGGCACCGAAGGCTGTGGGGGCTTATCCTCACGCAAGAAAGGTAGGTTCACTTCTTTTTCTCAGTGGCGTTGGGCCTCGGATTGCAGGTTCAGGTGAACACGATAGCGGGGTTCCGGGATTGACACTCAATCACAACGGACACTTTCAGGAATTTAATTTCGAAGCCCAGGTTCACTCGGTCTTCGCCAACGTAAAAGCCATATTGGAGGCAGCGGGAAGCGACTGGGAAAAGCTCATCGATATCACTGTATTTCTGGTAGACATGAAGCGCGATTTCCCCACCTTCAACCGCATTTATGCAGAATATTTTCCATCGAATAAGCCGTGTAGAACAACGGTTGAGATCAACGCTTTGCCCACTCCCATTGCGATTGAACTAAAATGCATCGCGGAAGTGTGAGTCTAACACTTTCCAATATTTTTACATCCTCAAAATTTACCGAGCATGCCACAAGTAACCGAACAAATTCAAAACACCACTGCTCAGGCAGAAGCGCTTATCAGCAAAGGATATGACTGGCTGATTGAAGTTGGACCCAAGTTTCTCTTGGCAATCATTGTATTGCTCGTAGGGCTTCGCATTGTAAAGAGTATTTCCCGATTGCTGGTGAAAGGATTGGATAAACGAAACCTTGACCCAACGCTCAAACCATTTTTAGGAAGCCTTACCAACATCTTACTGAAAGCCATGCTGTTCATCTCCGTGGCCAGTATGGTAGGAATTGAAACCACTTCTTTTGTAGCTGTGCTGGGTGCAGCAGGTCTGGCGGTAGGCTTGGCGCTTCAAGGTACCCTGCAGAACTTTGCAAGTGGGGTGATGCTTTTGATATTCAAACCCTTCAAGAAAGGCGATGTGATTGAAGCAGCAGGCTATACAGGCACTGTAGATGCCATTGAAATCTTTGTGACCAAATTGCTCACTTTCCAAAACAGGTTGGTCATCATCCCCAACGGGCAAATTGCCTCTGGTAGTTTGACCAACTTTTCTGCCATGAATACCGCTCGTGTAGACTTTAAAATTGGCATCAGCTACAGCAGCAATATTAAAACAGCCAAAGACGTCATAACCAAGATTTACAGCGAAGATGAGCGCGTTTTACAAGACCCTGCCCCGATGGTAGTTGTGGGTAATTTGGGCGATAGCAGCGTTGACTTAGTGGTGCGTGTTTGGGTGAATGCCGCTGATTATTGGGGCGTTTATTTTGACTTCAACGAACGAATCAAGATGCAGCTCGAAGAAGCCGGAGTGTCTATACCGTTCCCACAAATGGATGTACACTTGATCAAACAAGACTAACCGACCTTATGAGGAAGCCGGCTTTGACCGGCTTCTTTTTTTATTGCATTAGAACATCAAAGGCGCTTTAAACCTTTTCTCAGCATGATCAAAAAGCTCTTCCTCCTTATTGTATTTCTACTTCTGGGTTACCAAGGCCTTTTTAGTCAATCTCACACCATTTTTAGCATTGGCTCCAACACAGATTCCCAATCTCAAGCGCTGGGTGGTGTTTGTCTGATGGGAGGTGCTGCAGAAAATGATGAAGCCATGCGCTGGTTCCTTCGGCAGGCCAACGAAGGAGATATTGTTGTATTGAGAACCAGTGGTGGTGATGCCTATAATAATTACTTCTACGCTCAGCTTGGCGTGACTATCAATGCTGTTCGAACGATAGTTTTCCACAATGGCCAAGCCTCGTATGACCCGTTAATTCTACAGTACTTGGCTGGAGCAGAAGGCATTTGGATAGCAGGTGGCGATCAATCAGTATATCTCAACTATTGGAAAAACACACCGTTGGATAGCATTGTACGACATAAAATTCAAAGCGATCATGCGGTTATTGGCGGCACCAGCGCCGGAATGGCCATATTGGGTCAAGCAAAATTTACCGCCCAATCAGGCACGGTGACTTCCTCCCAATTGCTGAATAATCCCTATCACCCAGCCGTGGTGCTAGACACTTCCATTTTTTTCGGACTGCCAAAAATGGACAAAGTGATTACCGATACGCATTATGACAATCCTGATCGAAAAGGAAGACACCTTGGTTTTATGGCCCGTTTGGCCACAGACTTTTCATGGAACATTGTGAGAGGAATTGCCTGCGACGAGTACACGGCTGTGTGTGTAGATAGCAATGGAATGGCATCGGTCTATGGTGATTATCCTACTTATGATGACAATGCCTACTTCTTACAAATGAATTGCGGTATTCAACAGGCTACACCAGAGGTTTGTATCTCCAATCAACCATTGACATGGTTTAGAAATGGAGAGGCTGTGTTGGCTTACCAAGTAAAAGGAACCCCCAATGGCGCCAATACCTTTAACCTCAATGATTGGCAATCTGGTCAAGGAGGACAATGGAATTATTGGCACGTGCAATCTGGACTTCTCTTAGCGTCTACGGCTCCGCCACCCAATTGCATAAACTCCACCTATTTACAGGAGCAAAACAACAGATTGTCACTGAGGTGGAATTCTTTGAATAACACTTTAATTGTTGAGAGCCAACAGAGCATCATTGAGGCTTGGCAGATCAGCAGTATTCTCGGACAAAAAATGGCAGATGGTGGTCCTGTAGGAAGCTATGCATGCACCATCGTTTTGCCTACTATCACAAGTGGACTTTATCTCTTGGAGATTAAAACGAGCAGTGGATGGCAGGCCCAGTCATTTATTGTTCCGCATTAACCACCGGGTTGTTCGGCTAAAGCGCTAATTTTGAATGATAATCGGAAGAGCATGAAGAAAAACATGGGTACGCCAGACAAGCTACTACGCGCATTTTTAGCCGCGGTAATTGCGATTTTATATGTTCAACAAAAGATTGAGGGTTGGATAGCTATTGTGCTGCTCCTTTTTGCTGGAATCATGCTCATTACCAGCTTTTTTCGCACTTGCCCCATTTACACGCTTTTCGGATGGCGCACATGTTCTGCCAATAAATATGAGCAGTAGTCTCTTTCTAAACACCGATTTTTAATCGTGAAATGGTCCAAGGCTTTCTTGCTCACTGGCTTCGCGAGCAGCATGTTGGTACTGGCCTTCTTGATGTTTCGACCCGTTCCCATTCCTTCCACCAAAGATCAGCTACACTTTGTTGAGGGCACTTTGGTGAAAATAGACAGTGCAACTACCGCAGACCTCATCATTGCTTTACAAGAACATCCTCAACAGTTTTATATCAATCGCGGAATGGAATTGACTTCGGGAAAATGGATTTTCCACCACCGAAAAGAACTCATCGGGGAAAAGGTTCTGATAGGATTTCCCAACTACTGGACGCCGCTCAATCCGAACAATAGTGTTCGTCATCTTTCGTATGTACAATGGGGAGACAGCGTACTCTTCTCAGAAATTAAAGAGGGCCGCTAAATATCGAGCCGACTCACATAGACGTTGGCTGCGAATTTGGCACTCACATTCACTTGTTCTCCCTTGCCGATGCGGATGAGCAATGATTGATCAAATGCCCTTCGCTCCAACACCTCCAATTGGCTACTCAATTCTAGTCCTAAACGCGTAACATATTGCAAGAAGGCCACTGATCCGTCTTTAACCGCTACAATACGGCATCGTGCGCCAATATCCATTTGCAGTAGGGTGAGTTTCTCGGCCGGTTGATACGTTCCATCTGATGCAGGAATGGCATCGCCATGAGGATCTACACGCGGATGACCCATGAAAGCCTCTAGCTCACGAATGAGTTTAGGTGAGTGAATGTGCTCCAACTCTTCGGCTACTTCATGAATTTCTTCCCAACCAAAATTCAAGTGTCGGTAAAGAAAGGTCTCCCACAAACGATGCCTTCTAATCATTTGCAAAGCCAAGCCTCTACCTTCATCACTCAGCTGCAACTTGCCATAGCGCTCATAATTCACCAAGCCCTTCCCCTTCAATCGCTTCAACATGGCATTCACTGAAGCCGGTGACACACCCAAGAACTCAGCCACCCTATTGGTTCCCGTCTCGCTCTCTCTATTATCAATGGTGAGATGGAACAAAGCTTTCAAATAATTCTCTTCCGCAGAACTCAGTTGCATGACAGTCTGTTAGACAAGGCTAACTTATTAGCTTTGTACGAGAAAGTGAAATGAAATGGTGTTCTCCTTTCATTGTCCACCAAAGACCCTATCAACATGCGCTCAACTTCCGTTGAACCAGTGATTCAAGTGCAGAATCTCACCGTGAGCTACCACCACAAACC
>CAZDPF010000054.1:5050-13183 GCA_964507215.1 uncultured Chryseobacterium sp.
CCGTTGAACCAGTGATTCAAGTGCAGAATCTCACCGTGAGCTACCACCACAAACCTGTGTTGTGGGACGTCAATTTCGCTTTGCCGCAAGGACAAATAATTGGGGTTATCGGTCCTAATGGAAGTGGAAAAACCACTTTGCTCAAGTCCATTATGGGGCTGCTGCCCGTAGATACTGGAGAAGTCAAATTATTTGGACTACCCCTGAAGAAAGTTCGAGGTCGCATTAGCTATGTTCCGCAGCGCGAAAGTGTAGACTGGGACTTCCCTGCCAATATTGAAGATGTTGTGTTGATGGGGCGCTACCGAAAAGACAATTTATTCAAACCACTCAATAAGCGCGACAAAGAGATTGCCAAGGAAGCCATGGAACAAGTGGGTTTGCTTGACTTGGCCAAAAGACCAATCGCCCAGCTTTCGGGTGGGCAGCAACAACGCGTATTTATTGCACGTGCACTGGCACAACAAGCTGATTTGTATTTGATGGATGAGCCCTTTGTAGGGGTGGATGCCGCTACCGAAGATGCCATCCTGAAGTTATTGACTAAAATGCGTGATGAAGGGAAGACGGTCATCATCGTACACCACGATCTTCAGACGGCCTATTCGTTTTTTGACTCCATTGTTTTGCTGCGAACCCGACTGATTGCTGCGGGCCCTAAACAGGAAGTGTTCACCACTAAAAATCTTCAAGATGCCTATGGCGGTCGCCTGAGCGTTCTCTCCCGAATAGGTGATCTGATGGAAAGGGAAGAGCTGAATATCAACGAAGACAACGATTGATATGGAACTGCACGCAGAACAAATTCTAGGCCCTTGGTTTCTTTCTCAAAGCCCTGTTTTTCAAGCCTTCATGGCCACCACTTTTACTTGGCTGCTCACAGCTGCCGGTGCTTCATTGGTTTTCTTTTTCAAGAATATGAGCAGAAAGTGGTTGGATGGAATGTTGGGCTTTACCGGAGGGGTGATGATTGCTGCCTCCTATTGGTCTTTGCTGGCTCCGTCTATTGAAATGAGTGAGGCCCAAGGCGTAACTTCTTGGATGCCCCCAGCCATTGGCTTTGCTTTGGGCGCCCTTTTTCTTTATGCTCTCGACAAAATCGTACCCCATTTACATATCAATTTTAAGAAGGAAGAAAGCGAAGGTCCACCTACCGATTGGAAGCGCTCTACCCTACTTGTATTGGCTATTACGCTGCATAATATTCCTGAAGGATTGGCTGTGGGCGTGGCCTTTGGCGCTTTTGCATCTGGAGTGGAAGGCGCCAGTTTAGGCGCTGCCTTGGCATTGGCCATTGGCATCGGATTGCAGAATTTTCCAGAAGGATTGGCCGTGAGCATGCCTTTGCGCAGGCAGGGAGTGAGTGCATTCCGTTCTTTTTGGTTCGGTCAGCTATCGGCTATTGTGGAGCCCATCGCCGGGGTGGTTGGTGCCCTTGCGGTTTTCTATATGGAACCCATTCTTCCATACGCATTGGCCTTTGCTGCTGGCGCCATGATTTATGTGGTGATCGAAGAGGTGGTTCCAGAAACCCAGCAAGACCGATTTACCGACATTGCTACCCTGGGTTTTATAGGCGGATTTTTGGTGATGATGATTCTCGACGTGGCTTTGGGCTAAAGGTCGCACAGCGCTCCCTTATTGGCTTGTACCTTTGCCGAACATCAAGCCCATCGGCTTGTTTTCCCTGAAGAATGAGTCCTGTAGAAGTTCAAGAAATACGCGCCTTATTCCCTGCATTGCATCAGCAAGTGCATGGCACCCAATTGGTGTATTTAGACAATGCCGCCAGCAGTCACAAGCCGCTTTCGGTCATTGATTCAATCGCACACTACTATCGCCACAACCACAGCAATGTGCACAGAGGGGTGCACCATCTCAGTCAAAGGGCTACTGATGCTTTTGAACAGGCTCGTGAAAAAGTTCGGGTTTTTCTGAATGCGCGTGAATCTGCTGAAATCATTTTCACCAAAGGCTGCACCGATGCTATCAACACCGTAGCACATGGCTATAGAAAAATGCTGCGCGAAGGTGACGAGGTGCTTATCTCGCATTTAGAACACCACAGCAATATTGTTCCTTGGCAGATGGCCTGTGAATGGTCTGGTGCCTTGCTCAAGGTCATCCCCATGAATGCCCAAGGCGAGCTAGAATGGTCTGCTGATCTCTTGAACCCACGCACTAAGTTGGTGGCTGTCAATCATGTGTCAAATGCCTTGGGGACTATCAACCCCATTGAGACCATTATTCGCGATGCCCATCAAGTGGGTGCGGCTGTATTAATCGATGGCGCACAAGCAAGTCCACACCTCCCTATTGATGTGCAAGCACTGGATGTGGATTACTATTGCCTCAGTGGACATAAAGTATATGGGCCAACCGGAATTGGCGTGTTGTACGGCAAAGCCGAGCGATTGGCTGAATTACCGCCCTATCAAGGAGGGGGTGATATGATCAAGGAGGTGCGATTTGAAAAAACCACTTATGCCGAAGCCCCTTTCAAATTTGAAGCAGGAACACCTAATATTTCTGGAGCAGTTGGACTGGGAGCTGCCCTGGACTTTGTGAATGCCATTGGGCTGCAAACCATGGCCGAACATGAACAAAATTTGTTGACCTATGCCACAGAGCAATTGGCCCAAATTGATGGCATCCGTTTTTTCGGCACTGCCCAACACAAAGCTTCGGTCATCTCTTTTCTGGTAGGAGAAGGCCATCCCTATGATACCGGCGTGTTGCTAGACCATATGGGAATTGCCGTTCGTACTGGTCATCATTGCACCCAACCCATTATGCAGTTCTTTGGTATTCCGGGTACCGTACGTGCCTCATTTGCTGTGTACAATACCATGGAAGAAGTAGACCAATTAGTAGCAGGAGTTAAAAAGGCCAGCGCGATGCTGTTAGGATAGCCCATGAACATTGACACCTTACAAGAAGAGATCGAACAAGAATTTGAAATGTTCGATGAATGGATGCAGAAATACGAGCATCTGATTGCGCTGGGCAAAGAGCTTCCGCTCATTGATGCCCAGTTCAAAGACGATGACCACCTGATCAAAGGGTGCCAAAGCCGTGTTTGGTTACAGGCCGAATTGGAGCATGATCGGGTTCGATTTACGGCAGATAGCGACGCCATTATTACCAAAGGCATTATCTCGCTATTGGTGCGGGTGTTAGACAATCAGCATCCTGATGACATCTTATCCGCTGATCTGGCCTTTATAGATCGGATAGGTCTCAAAGAACACCTCTCTCCTACCCGAGCCAATGGCCTCTTGAGCATGGTGAAACAAATGAAATTTTACGCTTTGGGCTTCAAATCGAAATTGGAACAAGCATGATGGATGAAAAAAGAATGCAGGAGATTGGGGAAGAAGTAGTGAAGGTGCTTTCTGAAATCTACGACCCTGAAATTCCGGTGAATATTTATGAGCTCGGACTGATCTATGATGTTCAAGTCAGCGAAGAGGGTGACGTGAAAATTGTAATGACGCTCACCTCTCCTAATTGTCCGGTGGCTGAAAGCCTTCCTGAAGAAGTGCGTTTGAAATCGCGCGCGATTGATGAAGTACGCGATGTAGAAGTGGAGATCACCTTTGATCCGCCTTGGGACAAAGAAATGATGAGTGAGGAAGCCAAAGTTGAACTCGGATTGTTCTAAACCGTGGAAGAGATTCGGAATAAAGTAGACGAAAGCGGCTTGGTACAGCTAGATTTAGAACAGCTCATCCGGCCTGTTGATTTGGCTGAGATTGATCTCGCCCAGTTTTTGGAAAATGGCTTTCTCTTGCGCGAAAAAAGCTTCCGGCAGGCCATTCAACAATTCGAAACAGCTCCTTTTTCCAACAAGCAAGTGGCGGTTTTTTGCTCAACTGATGCCATTATTCCACTTTGGAGTTGGATGCTTCTCGGATTGAAATTGCGAGCGGTTCAAGCAGAAACCCATCAGGGCAGGCCTGAAGAAGTTCAAAAACGGCTATTTCTGCAACAGTTGGAAAGCCTTCCCCTTGAAGTCTACGAAAATCAACGGGTGATTGTCAAAGGTTGTGCTGATCGAGTGCCCGAAGAGGCCTATGTGCGCCTCACCCAACGCTTGCAGCCACTGGTCAAAACCTTGATGTTTGGAGAAGCTTGTTCTGCTGTGCCTTTGTTTAAAAGCCGCTCTTAAATGAATTTGTTGCAATTGTTCGCTAGCATTATTTGGGCATAGAAGCAGCTTTTGCCTTTTCATCTCTATCTTCTCTCTTACCTATAAATTTTAACATTTCTATTATTCGCTATGCCCTCATCCACACGATGGCTTGCTATTACCTTCGCGGCTCGAAAAACCAAACTACAAATGCGTAAAGCACTTTTACTCGCCGCTTCTTTTGCCTTGGTATTGAGCAGCTGCGACAAAGACGACAACAACAACAATGGAGGCGGAGGCTCAACAGTTCCGGCTTCTTATGATGGCCTGTACGGGGGCGACATGATGTTCACTGAAAGCGGCACCTTGAGTGGCGTAATTGGTGATACTACCTACACTGAAGCAGTAACTGTTCGCATTTACAAAGACACCGATGGTCATTATATGTATGACAACGGCATGGACGGTGAAGATTCCGTAAAAGTGTACTTCAACAATAGCGGTAAAGTGAGCATTACAGATGATGTGAATCAACTAGGTACTGTAACCACCCGCAACATGCAAGCACAAATCAATGGTACCAATCTCGAAATAGATGGTTCTATTGTGATTGATGTGCCTGCTGCCAACGTAGAACTGCTGCGCAACGAGTTTTCTGCCATTTTGGCCAAGCAACCTTAAGACGCTCTTTCAAGCTTATCTTCAAACCGCGCCCTGTGCGCGGTTTTTTTATTGCCTCAGCCTAGACCCTCGCTATTTTTGCCGAAACACTTCCACTCAATGAACCACCCAGTGATTAAACCCATCAAATTAGGTCTACTCTTTTTGCTGCCTTTGTTGCTTTTCGCTTGTGATGCTTTGAACCTATTAAGCAGTACAGCTCGACCTTCGGCCAAAGTAGTATCTACATCAATTGATGGACTGGACTTGAATGGCTTGAATCTCAACTTCGGAGTAGAAATTCAAAATCCGTATTCCACCAATATCCCCCTCACCCAACTGAGCTATGCCTTGGCTACAGAAGGCACCCCTTTTTTATCAGGTCAATTGGCAGATAAGCCCGGAAGTATACCCGCCTTGGGAAGCACCGTAGTACAGGTTCCCGTGCGCATCAACTTCCAAAAAGCCATGCAAATGGTCAGTAGTATTCAACCCGGAAAGAGCGTTCCTTACCAAGCCGACTTAACCATATCGGTTGATGCTTTAGGCCTTGGAAATGTGGATATCCCTTTGCGTCAAAGTGGACAGATTCCCATTCCTGATTTACCGAAGATTGAGGTGAGTGATGTAGCCTGGCAAGAAATATCTATGAGCAAAGCCCGGGCGGAGGTAAAACTAAAGATGACCAATCCGAACGATTTTGCTTTGGCACTTCAACAAATGAACTACCGCTTTTCGTTAGGAGGCAATGAAATAGCCAATAGCCAACTTCAAGTAGCCCAATCGCTGGCATCAAATGAAGAATCTGAATTAATCATCCCACTGGAGTTTGCCCCAATGAGCTTGGGAATGGGCGTTCTTAACCTTATCAAAGGGTCTAGCGCCAGTTATGAACTCAATGGCGACCTCAAGGTGGGCACTGATTTCGGCCCCATGGAATTTCCACTCGCCAAAACTGGAGAGGTCAATTTCAACCGCTAATTAGTTCTTCGGAAAAAAAGGAGACTCCTGATCAGGCGGTGAGGTATTTACTTGTCCGCCATTGATCAAGCGAATCATTCCGCGTTCAGTGCCTTCTCGCAACATTCGCAGTCCGCGCCAATTCTTGTAGGTCCTGTAGCTGGCAGGATTGATACTACCGCCATCTACCAACAACAAAGCACCGGGCTCAATGTACAGCACGCAGTTTTCGCTCATGGTCACATTCCCTTTCACCACCCAAGTCACCCCTCTGGGGATGTATACATCTTGGTAAAAGCGAATGTCTCGTTCAAGGGTATCTGTTTTTTCAATGCGATACGGATTGTTGGGCGCGTAACCGTCTGCGATATAAGAGATCGGGGAAATCATCAGTTGTCGATGAATTCTCGCAATTTGCATGGGCGAGAAATAGGCCGCAGAAGAGGGCGACTTCACATTATTCCCCGACATGATATTGTTGGTGAGGATGCTGTTTTCACCCGTAAAATAGCAGGCCACACAAGGCGCGCGAGGCGCTTCACACCAAGCCTGTGGGGCAGTGCCAAACACATCGCTCAAGTAATCAGGATTTCGAGGATCACAGGTTTCCGTGCCAATACTGCCTGAATAAATATGGCCCAATCCGAACAGATGGTTGATCTCATGCACCCAGTGTTGGGCGTACTCATTTTCATAGCCATAGAAGTATTGATCCT
Organism: uncultured Chryseobacterium sp.; assembly: GCA_964507215.1. Classification (GTDB taxonomy): domain Bacteria; phylum Bacteroidota; class Bacteroidia; order Flavobacteriales; family Schleiferiaceae; genus RFXV01. The sequence continues at coordinate 11,519 of CAZDPF010000054.1, forward strand.
CCACCAAAAGCGTTTGAATGATATAGCCAAGTTCCTTCTCGCCATTGGGCCTCACTGAACTTGCCCATCCCAAAGCGCCGGTGTACAAAAACCTATTGCAAACAATAATTAAGGTGTTTCTTATCTCCGGATAGCGTTCATAGAGCTTTTGATATAAACCGCCCAACTGCCTCAATTCATAAAGCTCGGGATCATTCAAGAAATACACTTCACGCAAAGCCACCCGCACTTTTACATCTTCCACATAGGCACGACCGGGCATTTCATCTACCGGCTGCGCGTTATGGCTGTAAAGCGCATTCATCTCTTCTATGCTGATCTGAAGACTTCTACGCGTTGCCTCGCTGTGAGAGAGCCCTTGATTGGCAGCTGTGTCGGTGATTACTACAAAACTTACCGGCAGCGTGATTACGGCATCTCCCAAAGAGGTGAATGGATAGTATTGCTCTTTGACCTGAAAACTATCGGATACTGAGTAGACCTGATTGACCTTGCGCGTGAGATAATCACCCTGGCCATTGGCCAAAAAAGCAAGGCCGATGCCCAATGAAAGCAGCATTTTCTTTGTCATGCTTCCAAAGGTACATCGGCCATACGATCAATGATGATGTTCTGCGCCTCCTTGGCTTTTCAAATATTCAGCCAATAAGTAGTAGGCTCCTTTGGTAACAATCAGGTCATCGGGATTTAAAGCATCGGTGGGCACCACTTCTACAAAGCCCATATCGTGGGCTCCTGTGGCTACCTCCACCATATGAAAAACACTTTCGTTGGAGTCATGGGAATGGGCATCATCTTCATGCTGGTGTTCTTCCACAAAAATGTAGCTCAAGCCCCCATTGGTTACAATGGCATCTTCGGGCAAGGCATTCACTTGATGTTTTTCTGTCACGATGCGTGCATCTACATACATCCCAGGCAGCAGGCCGCCTTTTAAATTGTCTATCTCGGCATGTACTTGCATGGCGCGTGGACCTTCTTCAAAGGCCTTTCCAATCGCGAATATTTTTCCATGAAATACAGAATCTGGCTTTCCTGTTATGCTAAAAACCACTTCTTGACCAATGGCAACTTTTCCCATATCCTTCTCATAGACCATGAGATCGATATGAATGTGGTCGTTGTCTACCAATTCAAACATGCTTTGTTGTGCTTGCACATAGGTGCCAATGCTGATATTGATTCGTCGGATGTACCCTGAAATGGGTGCTTTAATGGCCAAATGGGGCTGAATACCCTTGGCTTCCAATTCGTTTGGAGAAACGCCCAACATCATCAGTTTGGCTGCGGCTCCTTCTTTTTCTGCACGGGCAGACTCATAAGCAGACTTTGCCTGCTCGAGCAATTTGGTGGAGCTCAAACTGTCTTTGGCCAATTGCACCTTTCGCTCATAGTCTGATTGAAGAAAATTCACTTGGCTGCGAGCACTGAGGTACATCTGTTGAAGATCAATGAATTCAGGCTGCTCCAATAAGGCCAATAGCTGGCCCTCTTTGACAAAGCGTCCTGGAAAAACTTCAATGCTCTTCACACGTCCTCCAAGCAAAGCGGTAACCTCAGCTCTTTTCTGAGGCGGCAGTTCAAGACGACCATTGGACTTAATGGTATGGCGAAGATCAAGCTGCTGGAATTGTCCGAGTTGAATGTCCATCACTTCCATTTGCC
>CAZDPF010000055.1:0-13111 GCA_964507215.1 uncultured Chryseobacterium sp.
AATCGCTCTACCTCTCCATGAAGAACAAGAACTATAGAGTGAGCCGGGCCACCTTGTACAACACCATCGAGTTGTTGTTGGCTTGCAATTTGGTGCGCCGGCACCAGTTTGGGCCAAACCAGGCATTTTACGAGAAATCGTATTTCAATCGCCAACATGACCACATCATTTTGACCGACAATGGCGAGGTGATTGAGTTTTGTGACCCTCGCATCCAACAGATAAAAGACACCGTAGCAGAAATTTTCGGCCTAGAAGTATCAGGGCACTCCCTCTATCTCTACGGCAGAAGAATACCAACTGAAAGTTCAAAGAAAACGTGATGCACAATCACAGCGTAGACATCCTCCTTGGTTTGCAATGGGGAGATGAAGGAAAAGGAAAGATCGTAGACGTGATGACCCAAGGTTACGACCTCATCGCGCGCTTTCAAGGAGGTCCGAATGCCGGACATACCTTGGAATTTGACGGCATCAAGCACGTTTTGCACACCATTCCTTCTGGGGTTTTTCACAAAGAAGCCTTGAATATTGTAGGCAACGGCGTGGTCATCGATCCGGTGATCTTCAAAAGAGAAATGGAAAGTCTGCAACGTATAGATGCTTCCGCCATTGACCGAATTCTCATCAGCCGCAAAGCCCACCTCATTCTTCCTACCCACCGCTTGTTAGACGCGGCTTCAGAGCACGCCAAGGGAAAAAATAAGATTGGCTCTACTTTAAAAGGAATTGGTCCGACCTACATGGACAAAACCGGGCGGAACGGACTGCGGGTAGGCGATTTGGAGTTGGAAGATTTTGAACAGCGCTATCAAGCCCTTGTAGAAAAGCATTTGCGCTTGTTGCAACAATATGACTATCCAGTAGAATTGGAAGAAGTGGAGCGCGAATGGAAGACTGCTGCACACTATCTTGCCGGACTACAACTCATTGACAGCGAGGAGTACATCAGACAAGCGCTGCAAGAAGGCAAACGCATTTTGGCCGAAGGAGCCCAAGGCTCATTGCTCGATATCGATTTCGGCACCTACCCATTTGTAACCTCTAGTACCACCACCGCTGCGGGCGCTTGTACCGGCTTGGGCATTGCCCCCAATAGAATTGGAAAAGTATTCGGCATCTTTAAAGCTTATTGCACCCGCGTAGGCAGTGGCCCTTTCCCCACAGAATTAGACAATGAACTAGGCGAGCAAATCAGGCAGGCCGGACATGAATTTGGTTCTACTACCGGAAGACCCCGACGCTGCGGATGGCTCGATCTTCCCGCTTTGCGCTATGCCATCGAAATCAATGGCGTAACTGACCTCATTATGATGAAGGCCGATGTACTCGGAGAACTCGACACCATTGGCGTTTGCACCGGTTATCGGTACAAGGGGGAAGTGGTGCAACACCTGCCCTACCGCGTAGAAGAAGACTGGGTTGAACCCGTTTACGAATTCCTCCCTGGTTGGAAAACCGATCTCTGCCAGATAGAGAAAGCGGAAGAGCTGCCAGAGCGTTTAATGGCCTATGTGCGCTATGTGGAAGAAGCCGTAGGTGTACCCATCCGTATTGTTTCGGTGGGCCCTGATCGCAAACAGACCATCCGCCTGTAATGATAGATTTTCGGAAGTGGCTGTTTATCATGCTCCTCTTCCATCTTTTGGGCACTACTCTTACTGCTTGGGGCCAAAGCAAAGGCGGTGGGAGTAGAATTCAAATCAAACAGGCCGACAAAGGCAAATACCGATCAGGAGGGGAACGCATCAATCGGCTGATTGGCAATGTCATTTTTGAGCACGAAGGCGCGCTACTCTATTGCGATTCGGCTTGGCTTTATGCCGATCGAAATTTGTTGGAAGCCTTTGAAAACGTGCACGTCATTCAACATGACACCATTCATCTTTACAGTAAGTACCTTAAATACGATGGCAACACAAAGCTGGGCGAGGCAGTGGGCAACGTGCGTCTGCAAGACCCCGAAATGACCTTGACCACTGACCGGCTCGATTTTGATTGGAATACCAATACCTCCATTTACCGAACAGGTGGATTGATTGTGAACGATGAAAACACCCTCAAAAGCCAAATAGGAATCTATTACACAGCACTCAAAAGATTTGTTTTTCAAAAAGATGTGGAGCTTCAAAACAAGCGCTACACCATTTTTTCAGACACCCTCCTCTACTCTACCCAAAGCAGAATTTCTACCTTCAGAGGTCCAACCCGCATCCTATCTGACAGCAGCAGCATTTATTGCGAAAACGGGCTGTACAATACCCAGACAGACATTGCCCAATTCAACCAAAACGCAGAAATCTGGGACCAACACCGAAGGCTTCGCGGCGACAGTTTGTATTACAACAAGCCGGCAGGTTTTGGTCAAGCCTTCGGACATGTAGAACTCTTAGATACGGTAGAGCGATCTATTATTACCGGCGCTCGTGGAGAATATCTCGAATTTCCTGAAGGCGCCGCAGTAGGCGGCGAACCGCTGTACACCTTGTACGACGATCAAGACAGCCTGCATATTCACGGAGACAGCATCTATTATGCTTCCGACAGTAGTGGCAATGGCCTGCTGAAAATATTTCATCGGGTGCGCTTCTTTCGATCAGATATGCAGGGCGTTTGCGACTCCCTCACCTACTCCACTACAGACTCTACCTTTCGCATGTTTCACCATCCGGCGCTATGGTCTGGGAAAAGCCAAATGACAGGAGATACCATACTGTTGGAAATGCGGAAGCAAGAAATGGACAGTTTAAAGATCATAGGCAATGCCTTCGTCTTATCGATTGATACATTGGATCAGTACAACCAAGTGCGAGGGAAAAGAATGAATGGGAAATTTGTGGATGGGGAATTGCGGAAGATGTTCAGCATAGGCAATGGGCAAACCGTATATTACGCTCAAGAAGAAGATGGCGATTACATAGGGGTGAATCGTTCAGATTGCAGCAATATCAAAATGTTGTTTCGGAACAAACAACTCGATCGGGTAACCTTTTTGGTGAAACCGGTGAGCAACCTTTACCCCCTCGATCGCGTTCCACCGGAAGAACTGAAGCTCAAAGGGTTTGAAAATAGATTTGGCGAAAGACCTGAAAGCAAAGCTGCTGTTTTTGATTAGTGCGCTGATCTTAAACACTTATCTCCTTTTCGGACAAGTGAATACTTGGCCATTGTACAGTGAGGCTGACTGGAACAAAGGCTTGGAAGAAGCCCGTATAAATGATATCCCCATTTTGGTATTCTTCTGCACCAATGAAGAATCTATTTGCATTGAATTCAAAAATCAAATACTGCAAGATCAGGCCATTCAAGATTATATAGGACAACGCTTTCTCTTGATGGAAGCCCCTGTTGACGGGTATTTTGGAGCGGACTTGGCAGATGCATACCAGATTGCCTATCTGCCGGCTGTGATGGGTTTTGATCCCAAAGGAAGAGCAGTGGGCAGGCAAATGGGGCAACTCAATCAGGCTGAATGGCTCAGTTTCTTCCAACATTGTAGATCGAGGGCTGCTCAATATGACAACCTCCTTTCGGCATGGGAAAAGCGTGAACTCAAGAAAGACGGTTTCTGCGCCTGTGCAGAACTCTTCGAATTGGCGAATCAGTCGCTCGAGGCCGCACAAGCAGGCAGAGCTTGCCTCCAAGACTTATCGCCCGTTTATTATACAGAACCCCGTTACAGGGAAAAGCTTTTTGCCTACGGACTTGATCTCTCGCTTCCTATACTCCCTTATTTCGTAGAGAACAAGGAATACGTGCGCCAACGGTTTCCTGCGTTTCCATTACAAGATTTTTATGTGGAAGGGCTTCAATACAATTTAGAAGAAGCTGTGCTCTGGGAAGACAGCCTCCGATTGGCGTTCATTCTCGAGCACCTTCTACCCGCAATTGATTCTACTAACAATCTTCCCGATTCTAGCAGCATACTAGCGTTCTATTGGCAGAACACCCAAAAATGGAAGGCTTGGGGGCAACACCTTATTCGAATAGCTGGTGCAGACTCCAATACGGCCGAAGCGGTTCGGCAAAAGATCAACGAAGTGCGCGAAAAGCAGAAACAAAATCAACAGTTTCTCTTGTGGCTCAAAGAATTCAGTTATCCCAATCAAACCTTGGCAATGTATGATCAGTACTTTCTGCAAGCCTGGGCACTTTTCTATTTAGAGGAATGGGACCGCAGTGAAGAGGCTTTGCGGCAAGCCGTTCCACTGATTGTGACATCTTCACAAACCGCTGAATGCAAAGAACTAGACATGCGGCTTCGCTTTGTGAGAAGAAGCAAGTAAAAGGCCGCCCCAGCCTTTGTTCAAAGTAATCTAAGTCACGGCGCTACGGCTAATATTTGGGTAAAATGCGGTGATCAATCAAACCCATTTACCCAAACCCAATGCAGAAAATTGTGATTATTGGCGCTGGCACCGGAGGCATTATGGTGGCCTCACAGTTGCGCAAAGCCGCCAAAGATCTAGAGATCGTTCTCATAGATCCATCGGAGAAACACTTCTACCAACCCGCTTGGACCCTTGTTGGAGCAGGCACCTTTTCAATGAAGAAAACGGAGCGAAAAACGGCTGATTTCATTCCTACTGGCGTACAGTGGATCAAAGAAAGAGTGGCATTCTTTTATCCAGAACAAAATGAAATTGCGCTGCAAAGCGGAAAAAAAGTTAGTTATGATCGCTTGGTGGTTGCCACCGGCTTGGTCATGGAGCCCAGTTGGATTGAAGGTTTACAAGAAAGCTTGGGCAAGGGCGTGGTTTGCAGCAACTACACAGACCCAGAACACACTTGGAAGGTGCTGCAAAACTTCAAAGGGGGCAATGCCGTGTTCACGCAACCCACTACGCCAATTAAATGTGGGGGAGCACCGCAGAAAATAGCTTATTTGGCGGCCGACTACTTGAAAAAGAATGGCCTGAGCGCAAAATCCAATGTGGTTTTTGCAACCCCAGGTTCAGTACTCTTTGGCGTTAAAGAAATCAGGGAAACCCTTCAACACGTTGTTGATCGATATGGAATTCATTTCAAACCTTTTTATGCCCCTGTTAAAGTAGATGGTGAGAATAGAAAAATCACCTTCCGCATGGTGCACGAGCATGAGAATCAATGCGTGGTGAATGAAGACAATGAACTGAACGAAGTGGTTACCGGAGAGTCTTTTGTGGAAATGCCTTTCGACATGCTCCATATTGCGCCACCCCAAGCCGCTCCAAAGTTTGTACGAGACTCTGTATTGGCCAATGAAAATGGTTGGCTTGATGTAGACATCCACAGCTTGCAGCACAAGCGCTTTAAAAATGTCTATGGTTTGGGCGATGTAGCTGCACTTCCTACGGCGAAAACAGGGGCTGCTATTCGCAAACAAGCGCCTGTTTTGGTAGATGGATTGCTTCAATCGCTAAAAGGTCAGGAAAGCCAAAAGCGATACAATGGCTATTCGTCTTGCCCACTGGTAACGGGTTACGGAAAAATGGTGCTGGCCGAATTCAATTACGAGGGGCAGTTTACGCCAGATCCCAAGCTCAAGCAGATGTTGGTTTTTGATAGCCACAAAGAGCATTGGCGCTTGTGGATGTTGAAGAAGTACATGTTACCCGACTTGTACTGGCGCAAGATGATGCGTGGCCAACAGGTCTGATCAAAGATCCAGTCCCCGCTTATAGAGCCCGTGATGCACGGCATTGCGCAGCAGTCCCCAGCCATAGCCACTGAACATGGTTAAGCTGGTAAGCACGCTGAGTAAGCCGAGCACCGGGCTTTTTAATTGCACGCCTGAATGCAGAAAAATAGCGGTGAGATAAAGACCCAAAGCCTGCAGAAAGATGGGAAAGCCCACTGCAAATAAACCTATGGCCAAGAGCCCATAGGCACTAAAGAGCAATGGGAAGAGATGGGTGACCTTTAACTGACCCGGATGTCTTTTAGCCAAATCAATTCGAGCCGCTCCAAATCGATACACCTGTCGGAAAAATTTCTTCAGGCTTGTTCGTCTTTTGTGATAAACAACAGCTCCAGGAATAAAAGCCGAACGAAAACCAGAGGCTTGTAAACGGATGCTGAGATCTACGTCTTCTCCACATTTAAGGCTTTCGTCATAGCCATGAACCTGTTCAAAAGCCGCTTTGCGAATGCCCATATTGAAACCGCGTGGCTGGTAAGAAGTAGTAGATTTTTTACCGCCCCTAATTCCCCCAGTGGTCAGAAAACTGGTCATTGAATACGAAATGGCCTTCTGCAATGGCGTGAAATCTGCATCGGCTGCATCAGGTCCGCCAAAAAGGTCTACCTCCTGTTCTTTGAGAAAGTGCTCTACCTTGAAGAGATAATCTTTCGGAATCAAGCAGTCTGAATCTAAAAAGATGAGGTACTCCCCTTTCGCGTGCGAAGCCGCCAGATTACGGGCATCAGAAACGGGAAGAAACTCTTTATACAAGACCTTTACCCTTCCTTCTGATCGGTCAATCCACGCTTGAATCGCGGGCCGCAAGGTATCTTTAGGGGTACCATCTGCCAAAATGAGCTCAAAGCTTGAATGTTGGATGGCCAAAATGCTCTCCAGAAATTCTTGAACCTCTTCCGGTCTACCAAAGGTGGGGGAAATGAGGCTGAATTGCGGACTATGATTTTCCGTCATTCGTTAAGTTGAGCTTTTCACAAATGGTGTAATGCTCTTTTTTATTGGAAGTGCGCACGATCAGTTCTGCCAAGAAACCTGTGAGGAACAACATGGTTCCCAGTATCATGCTGGTGAGCGCGATGTAAAACCACGGACTTTCGGTTACCAGAATGCTCTTCACCCCTTGTTGCAGTCTGATGAGTTTTGTTAGCCCGATGTACAAGGCAGAGAAGAAACCAAAACCGAACATAAGCACGCCATAAAGCCCAAAAAAGTGCATGGGTCTTTTCGCGAAACGCGACACAAATGACAGCGTGAGCAGGTCTAGGAAACCGTTAATGAAGCGCTCCCAACCGAACTTTGTCTTGCCGTATTTGCGTGCTTGGTGTTGAACAACTTTTTCACCAATCTTGGCGAAACCTGCTGATTTGGCCAGAATGGGGATATATCGATGCATCTCTCCCTGCACCTCAATATTGCGAACCACTTCTCCGCGATAAGCTTTGAGTCCGCAATTGAAATCGTGTAAATAAATGCCAGAAGAACGCCTGGCCGCCCAATTGAACAGCTTGGTAGGAAGGGTTTTGGTGATGGGGTCGTAGCGTTTCCTTTTCCAGCCAGAGATTAAATCAAATCCTTCTTCATTGATCAAGCGCATGAGTTCCGGAATTTCTTCCGGACTATCTTGAAGATCGGCATCCATGGTGATGACAACATCCCCGAGCGTTTGGTGAAAACCCACATTTAAAGCGGCTGATTTGCCATGGTTTCTGCGAAACCGAATGCCTCTGGTATTGGGGTCTTTCTGGCACAAATCTTCAATGATGCTCCATGAACGATCTGACGAGCCATCATCAATAAAGAGAATTTCCCTGCTGATGTTCTCCCGGTCAGTTACCTGGGAAATCCATGCATGCAGTTCTGGCAAAGACTCCTCTTCATTGAAAAGAGGGATGACGATGGATAGCTGCATTTACTGCGCGGAATCGATTGAAGTAAAAATATTTCCCTTTCGACGAATTATGGCTGCTACAAGTAAACCAATAACTGCGTACATCATTATCGCCCATGGGATGGATTTAATCTGATTCGCAATCGAGAATTGATCATTTTCCTCTGCTTGTGCAATGGCTTGGTCAATAGCTTCGTCTGGCGCTCCAAATCTTTCCATCATACTAACCGTCTTGTTCAAAATATCTTCTTGGATTCTTATCTTAAACTCTGGGTCTATTACATTGAAAAGGAGGACATTAAAAATTACGCCCATCAAAGTGAGTACAAATCCACCTAAAGTGAAAACCGTAAAAGCACTTCTGAATGGGAACGAACCATCTCTATGTGAATAACTCTTTCTTGCCTGAATTACACCAACAACAAGAATAACCATTGATGAAATCATCATTAAGATGGCTGCAATCCAATTTGTGAATAACTCTGGAGATATAACATACCCAATCACACCGTATATAATTGAAATTGAACCAGCGATTGCGCCAAACTTGCTTCCAATACTCACTAGAGCTCTATTTTTCATGAGTTGATTTTTAAGGGTTAAATATAAACCGAATGCCGCTTGGACTAATCGTCAATTGTTCCCCTATCTTTGCAGCCGGGCAGGTGCCATACAACCAGCTCCTGGTGAACTCCCCCAGATCAGGAATGAAGCAAGGGTAGCCGGTTGTAGCGGTGTGATATGACCACCTGCCCTTTTTCTTTCTCCCCCACCGAAACATTTAACACGACAACCGCAACAATGTGTTGGCTTTTCTGTTCTTTTGTCAGATAGTGTAAAGTAGACACTAATTTATGAAATCAAAAACTGAAACATTGGAAAGTACAGTAGAAATTGCTCCCATTCTGACCGAACCGCTCGCGGGTAAGAAGGTATTGTTGGCAGAAGACGATGAAGTGAGTCAACAACAACTGTCTATTCTCTTGGCAAGAATGGGTGCCACCGTAGAAATTGTTACCACAGGTGATCAAGTAATAGAAAAAATGCTTGACTGCCAATGTGATATGCTGTTCTTAGACATGCATCTCCCTCCGTTTAACACCATGGAGTTGGTTCGTTCATTGCGGAAAGAACACGGTTTGAACATCCCTATTTTGGGCTTGAGTGCTGCAGATATGAGCGGACGAGCTGTGAACGCAGGTGTGAATCATGTGCTGCGCAAACCATTGGAAGCCTCAGAAATTAAGTCGGCTATTTTTCAGCTTCAAGAAGCCTGAGTTTCCATTGGATAAAGCTGTTGGAGGCCGGTATTGAATCACCAAAGGGAGTGAGCAAATAGGCAGAAGCTCCTTCACTGCCAGCATACCAATGCACATCTTGTTTCAATCCCAGAAATTTCTCTTCCGGGTCTTGCAGAATCAGTCCAGCTTCTGATTCATGTAAGCTGGCTTGGTGAAAACCACTTTGTTGTTCAATAGGCAATCTTGTGTAAAACCCGCGGGCTTCCTTTGACCTGGGCGAACTGTACACCTTCCAGCCTTGACTATTGACCATTGATATCCATGTTTTTTCTTCTGAAGAATGCCAAAACAACAAGGTGGTCGTCTGTTGGTAGACAATTCCCAATGCCAAAAGAGAACAGGCAGAAAACACAGCCAATGCCCTCCACCTTCTCACTCCCCAGAGGGCATATGACATCAGCACCCAAGCCATCAGCCACAAGCCCAGCGTTTCTGTTGATAACGCACCTACTTCCCAAACGGCATGACGGAGGTTTGCAATCCAACTACTCGATTTCACAATAATTTGGGCCAGTACATCTACTCCCTCTAACAAAACGTTTCCCCAGGGGGTGATCAAATTGATGATCATCCAAGCCATAGCGCCATACAATAAGACGGTGACCAGCGGAAGCAATAGCAAATTGGCCAAGAGAAAGAAAATCGGGAAACGTCCAAAAACACCAATGATCACAGGAAGCGTAGTCCACTGCGCGGCCAAGCTCACCCGGAGAGCACTTGACCCATAGCGCCATTTATTGCTGACCTGCTTGGTGTTTTGCTGAGCGAGAAGAATTCCCCCAACGGCCAACACACTCAATTGAAAGCCCACCTCCATAAGCCAAGATGGAACTGCAAAGAGCATGAGAACTACGCTGATTTGAAGCGGATAAAAGGCAGAGCGCTTTCCAGCTAAGATGGTGATGCTGAGCATGAGAGCAGCTCTAATCACCGATATAGGCAATCCTGCTACCAAAGCGAAACTCCAAATTCCTATCAGCAGAAGGGCTTTTTTGAATACGGGGCGAATGACCAACAGGCCCAAAATCCAGTTCCAAACCGCATAGATGAGTCCTAAGTGCATGCCACTTACCGCCAATACGTGTACAACACCAGCATCGGCAAAAGACTGCTTCACCTCTTTGCTAACAACTGTTCGATCACCCAAGAGCAAAGCAGGAAGCAACTGCTGCGCATAGGAATAGTTGGAAAGACTATTTCTCAGCGAAAGCGACCATTGTCTCCTCCATTCTTTCCAATGTACGAGTGCGGAAGCTTGATGCTGCTGCCACGTAATCAGATCGTTCACATGGAGTGATGCTGTTGCCTGAACCCCTTGCGAAACCAGCCATTTAGGGTAAGAGAACTGATGGGGCTGCGCATTTAAGTTCAGCGGTTTGATGTGCAATCCCTTCGCTGTCCACTGCGCATCATACTTCACAGCATCAGGAAATAGCCCCTCTACAGACAACATGAGGCTGATACAGCTATCGGCATTGATCCACAAATTGGTGATCATACGAGATCCGTAAGAGGTAGGCCGTGGAGTTTCCATCGGCTGAAGGATGAAAGAACCTCCTTGAATGAACTTGGGCTCGGTAATCAATGGTCTTCTTTCCACAGACCAACGAAGGCTACCTAGCACACAAAAGGCGATGAATATCAAAGCGGTATGTCGCTTTGACAAAATCATCATCAGTGTCAAAAAGACCACCAAAAGACCTAGCCTCCAAGCCAGACCAATTTCGAAAGGCCTAAGTAGGTGAATATAATAGCCTAAGAGGTAACCCAAGAGGGGGAAAACCATTCTCCAAAACCACATAAAACCTTCAATGAATGAAGTTTACAACTGATCTAGATAGGCACTAAGCTGGTCGAGCTCGATGCCTGTGTAATAAAAATAAAGGATGTCTTGATAGCAATATCCCTGCTTGGCCATCTCCATGGCCCCGTCTTGGGCCAAACCCACGCCATGCCCAAAGCCTCGGCCTTTCAGAATAAACTCTTCACCTGATTCTTCTACAGTAAAAAATGCTGATCGCAACTGAAACGCATTACGTATTTCGCGCATCTTCAGCTTTTTGTCTGCTACTACCAAAGTGCCCACGCGTGAATGAGCAGGAAGGTTTAGTAAAGCTTTCTTCAGAACCATATCAGACACCTCAGAACCAAAAGCTCTGCGGAGATAGTCTAACATTTGTTTTTGTCCGATGCGCTTCTCCCATCGCGCTGATGGGCCTTTTAGGCTAAATGGATCCTGTTTCCCGCGTAGATAGCTGATCTTGGTTTGCCAAGCGTCTTCTGAAGGTGCTGTTTCTCCCCCACTATTGGCGTGAAAAAGGGCCTGAATAGGCGTGCAATCTGCGTCTACTACAATGGTATCGAGCGTTTGGGCAACAGCCGTGCGAATGTTGGGCGCATTTTGTAAATAGGCCATATGGTGATAGACCTGTGAACTCACATCATCCTTAAGATTATACCCTTGCGCCCCATGTTTTCTCCAGTTGCGGATGGCGAAAGTGCGAGCGAGTATGGCTTGTGCCTTGAAATACTCATAAGACGGAATATGTCCGCCTTCGCTTTCTACCACCCCGGCAACATACTCTTCTATTTCTACTTCATTGACCACGAATAACTGTTCATCACGAGGCCAGATATCCAATCTTCCGCGATAAATGCGATGTTGGCCCGAGGCGCGTACTTGAAAGACCGCCGTATCGAAAGCTGGCAACAACAAGAGGCGGTGAAATCTCCCAATGAGCTGCTCGCCCGAACGCAATTCCAAGCCATACGGTCCTACCGCTATTTCTAAAGCCGCCTGTTGGGTGGCATCGTACAGGTCAAAAACAGTATCTATGACTTCTCCCTCTGGATTGGCTGCCAACAAGGAAAAAGACCCGAAATGATTACCGAGTCGAAGATGTTTGATTTCCGTGTGCGAAAACAAACGAACGCGGATATCCAAAGCAGACGCCTTCACAGGAAGAACCCCAAGCGCCAACAGCCATAAACAGGCGAATGAAACCTCTTTAAGCCTGGGCAAGCCGAACCACAATTTCTGCAGCCCGCTGCGAAGCACCGCCCCCGCCGAGGATAGACTCGAGTTCTGCGTAGTCTTTTGCAATCTGCTTTCTTCTTGTTGGATCTAACAGCTCTTGCAAGTTGGCGCGAACTTGCTTCTCATTGAAGTTATTCTGAATCAATTCTTTCACCATCTCTCTGTTCACAACCAAATTCACCAAGGAGATGAATTTGATCTTCACCAATTGCCTGGCGATGGCATAGGAAATGGCGCTTCCCTTATAGCAAACTACTTCGGGGACTTTGAACAAAGCGGTTTCCAATGTAGCTGTACCAGAGGCTACCAGAGCAGCGCTTGCGCAAGCCAACAAAGGGTAGGTAGCCTCTCTGCAGCGCTCAATCTCGGCATCGCCAATAAGAGCGTCGTAGAAGGCATCGGTTTGTGACGGTGCCTGTGCCAAGATGAAGCGATAGTTTGGGAAATGCCGCCTCACTTTCAACATCACAGGCAACATCGCTTCTATTTCCTGTTTTCTGCTCCCTGGCAACAGCGCAATAATGGCGTTGGATTTTTGCCAATCGTCAGGAGCCTTTGCTTTCCATTGACCAACATTTTCAATGGCATCAATGAGCGGATGACCTACATAATGCACTGGCATATCGAAACCCGCGTAGAATTCTTTTTCAAAAGGAAGAATGGTAATCATTTCATCCACTGTTCGCTTCAGCTTGAATACCCTGTTTTTCTTCCAAGCCCACACTTGTGGAGAAATATAATAGGCCACTTTAATATTCAAGGTTTTGGCATAAGCCGCCATGCGCATATTGAACCCTGGATAATCAATCAACACCAATACATCAGGCTGAAAAGCCTTGATGTCTTGCTTGCATTGATTTAAAAATCTACTGATTGTGCGGAGGTTCTTGATCACTTCCCAAAAGCCCATGAAGGCCATATGCCGATAGTGTACCACTGGAGTGCCGCCCAATTCTCCCATCCGATCGCCACCCCAAAAGCGAAAAGTTGCACGCGCATCATTGGAAAGAATAGCGCGCATGAGGTTGGCCCCATGCATGTCTCCTGAAGCTTCTCCAGCTATGAGGTAATACTTCATGGTTTCCAGACAAACTTGACGATGGCGATCAGCAAGAGCCAAATGATACTGCTCATCAGCACCCCTTGGGCCGCATCCTCTTTATTGAACCGAAGGGCTGCAAAGAAAACGATGCCATTGGCCAACAT
>CAZDPF010000056.1:0-8738 GCA_964507215.1 uncultured Chryseobacterium sp.
CTAGCTTAGCAACAATCCTTGATCGATCTGCTGGTCCATGACTACCAAAGCCTTTTTCGGCCTGAGTATAGGCGTGTTGCTGTTACTCAGCTGTGAAAATTCTACCGCTCCTGCTGCCCTGCCCACACCAAAAATTGCGGGCATTCAACCCAAGTCTACGGATGTGCCGCTCTACAAAGAGTTTGTGGCGCAAGTATATGGGCACAAAGACATTCCTATTCGGGCTCGTGTTGACGGCTACTTAGAGGGTTTACACTTTCGCGAGGGTTTTCAGGTTCAGCAAGGACAGCTGCTCTATTCCATCGATCCACAACCCTTTCAACAAGAGGTCAACAACGCGCAAAGTGCTTTGGCGGAAGCAGAGGTACAGTCTGTTAACGCCAAGAACGACCTACAACGCATTGAGCCCTTGGCGGCCATTGATGCCGTTTCACAACGCGATCTAGATGCAGCCAAGGCCCATTACCAAGCCTCTCAGGCCAAAGTATCTGCCGCCAAAGCCAAGCTGGAATTAGCCAAAATTAACTTGGGTTACACCCGAATTTCGGCCCCAATTTCTGGCTTGATTGGAAAAACGCAAGCACGGGTAGGCGAATATGTGGGCCGAGAACCCAATCCGGTAATCCTCAACACAGTTTCTCTGCTGGATACCGTTTATGTAGAATTCTTCCTGAATGAAAACGATTACCTACAGCTTTCCAGAGTGCGCGAAGAACTCCAAGCCTCACAAAAGAATGAAGACAGCCCTCCGCTTGAACTAAAACTCTCTGATGGCAGCACGTTCCCCCACCCGGGTAAGCTTCGTTTTGTAGACCGTGGTGTTGATCCTGCTACTGGTTCCATCTTACTTCAAGCCGCTTTTCCCAATCCTGAAAAACTGCTGAGACCCGGACAGTTTGCGCGGGTAAAAGCGTTTATCGGACAGGCCAAGGAGGTGTATCTCATTCCCCAATCTGCCGTGAGCGAACTGCAAGGGAAGTACACAATATGGGTAGCAGGGGCTGATAGCAAATGCAAGAAGGTATTTGTAGAACTGTTGGGCACCTATGAAGGAAATTATATCGTTCGGGTGCCGCTTGCGCCTGAAGACTATGTGCTCACTGAGGCCGTTCAGCGGCTGAAGGCAGACATGCAGGTAGAAGTGGTTTCACCGGATGCGGCGGCTTCCCCTCAAGGGCGTTGATCATGGCCAATAACACCTATTTTTTTGTAAAACGGCCCATTGTAGCCTTAGTGATCTCCATCATTTTGGTTATTGCGGGTAGCCTGGCCGTGGGCACCTTGGCCATTGAGCAGTATCCCAATATCACGCCGCCCGTGGTGCAAGTACGCGCCAATTATACCGGAGCGAATGCCATCACAGGAGAGCAGTCAGTAGCCACGCCACTGGAACAGCAGATCAATGGGGTAGAGAACATGATCTACATGAAATCTACCAATGCCAACGATGGCTCTGTAAGCATTGATGTTTCATTTGAAGTAGGTACTGACCCCGACATGAATACGGTGAACACCCAAAACCGGGTTTCCGCCGCTACTGCCAAGCTTCCGGAAGAAGTAAAGCGCTTGGGAGTCACCACCCAGAAGTCTATGCCCAACATTTTGATGCTAATCAATCTAACGGCAGACAATCCGGAGTTCAATCAAGAATTTCTTGGCAACTACGCCAACATCAATATCAAAGACCGCTTGGCAAGAATTCCAGGGATAGGTCGTGCGGATGTACTTGGCGCACCTGAATACGCCATGCGCATTTGGGTGAAGCCTGATCAATTGGCCCAACGAGGCGTATCGATCTCTGAAATCATTGATGCCATCAGACAGCAGAATGTGGTAATTGCCGGTGGCAAGTTTGGCGGAGAACCTGCGCCTCCCGGAACGGCGTATACCTACACCGTGAGAATGCCCGACCGACTGAAGACGGTAGAGGAGTTTGAGCGCATTGTGGTTCGCACCTTTCAAGATGGCAGCCAACTGCGCGTTGGAGATGTGGCACGGGTGGAGATGTCAGTAGAAAGCTTCAATGCCTTTACCCGCCTGACCGATCGCAATCTGGAAGAAAATCCTACCCGTCCAAGTGCCGTCATTGCCTTGTACCAGGCACCGGGCTCTAATGCAGTAGCGCTGGCAGAGAAAATCAAGGCGGAGATGGAACTGCTTTCAGAAGCTTTTCCGGACGGCATTAAATACACGGTTTCCCTAGACACTACCAAGCCTATTACTGCCGGTATTGCTGAAATTTTGGAGACTTTGGTGGTGGCCCTCTTGCTTGTGATCTTGGTGGTCTACTTGTTTATACAAGATTGGAGGGCCACCCTCATTCCCACCTTGGCCATTCCGGTATCACTCATCGGCGCTTTTGCCCTTTTCCCCTCCTTGGGCTTCACCGTGAATGTACTTTCCTTATTGGGCTTGGTATTGGCCATTGGGATAGTGGTAGACGATGCCATTGTGGTGGTAGAAGCCGTGCAAGTAAAAATGGAGGAAGGTTTGTCGGCCCGTCAAGCTACCTCCGAAGCCATGAAGGAGGTAATGGCGCCCGTGATTGCCACCACTTTGGTATTGATTGCGGTTTTTGTGCCTGTGGCGGGTATGGCAGGAATTACCGGTAGACTCTACCAGCAGTTTGCCATCACCATAGCGGTATCGGTGGCCATTTCCTCCATCAATGCCCTTACTTTAAGTCCGGCGCTTTGCGCTCTTCTCATGAAACCAGCAAGCACATCACCCGGATTGTTGGGCAAGTTCTTCGCCGGTTTTAACAAGGCCTTCGACCGCACTACCGATTCTTACATGAGCATCACCAATGTATTTGCGCGAAAACTGAGTAGAGGGGTGGTGATGTTGGTAGCGGCTACACTTGGGGCCATGTTGTTGGGTAAGTTAGTGCCCGGTGGCTTTATGCCAGAAGAAGACATGGGCTATTGCCTTGTGAATATTCAGTTGCCCAACGCCAGCTCTTTGCAGCGCACAGATGAGGTAAGTAAGCAAGTAGAACAGATTCTTTATCAGCAAGAGGAGGTAGAATACGTTACTACCGTTACTGGCTTTTCGCTGCTGAGCGGTGCTTTCAACAGCAATAATGCCTTCTTCTTTGTGGGCTTGAAAGATTGGGATTTGCGGGAAGGCACGGCGCGTGAGTTTACCCAGAAACTCAATGGCATGCTCTTCGGCATCAAGAATGCCGTGGCCTTCAGCTTCACGCCTCCACCCATTCCTGGCTTAGGAAACGGATCGGGCTTCAGCATCATGATTCAAGACAAGAGCGGCGGAGATCCGGCCTACCTCTTCCAACAAACCATGGCCTTTGTGCAGGCCGCCAACGCACGTCCAGAAATTGCCTCGGCCTTCAGTCAGTACCAATCCAGCGTTCCTCAACGCTATGTAGACCTCGATATTGACAAAATATTGAAGACCGGAGTGAACCTGCAAGATGTTTACAACACCTTCGGTGCTTTTCTGGGGGGGAGCTACGTAAACGACTTCAATCGCTATGGTCGCTTGTACAAAAGCTACGTGCAAGCTGAGAATGAGTACAGGCAAAGTCCAGAGAAGCTCGACTTGTTTTATGTGCGCAACAACCAAGGCGGCATGGTGCCCATCAGCACCTTTGCAACGGTGGAAGAATTCAGCGGTCCTGACTACACCAATCGATTCAATCTGTTGCGCAGTGCCGAGGTAACCGGTCAACCGGCCAAAGGCTATAGCTCTGCACAGGCCTTGGCCGCCTTAGAAGAAGTGGCTGCTGAGGTTTTACCCCCTGATGTGGGCTACACTTGGAATGCCATGAGCTTTCAAGAGAAGAAAGCCAGCGGCTCTAGCGCCTCGGTCTTTATTCTCTCGCTCATTTTTGTGTTTCTCATTTTGGCTGCGCAATATGAAAGTTGGTCCATGCCTTTTGCCATCTTACTCGGCACCCCACTGGCTTTGTTTGGCGCCTTCCTATTCTTATGGCTTGCCCGTTTCTCGAGTGAAACCTTTGAAAACAATGTCTTCGCCCAGATCAGTTTGGTGATGCTCATTGCTATGGCCGCCAAGAATGCCATTCTTATTGTAGAATTTGCCAATATCAAATTCAACGAAGGGCTCAGCTTATTTGATTCGGCTGTTGAGGCTGCTCGACTGCGGTTTCGTCCGATTCTCATGACAGTATTCTCATTCATTCTTGGCATTCTGCCTTTGATCTTGGCTAGCGGCACGGGTGCTGAAGCCCGAAAAGTGATGGGGATGGCCTTATTGGGCGGTATCGGCATTGCCACGCTCTTGGGTGTATTCATTTACCCGATGTTGTTCATCCTCATTGGGAAGATCTTCGGCTACGAGAAAAAACGCGATCAATTAAAGGCAGAAGAAGCATGAAAAGAGCCACACAGATCTTCCTGCTAATGATGCCCATCTTCTGGATGATGAGCGCGTGTAAGGTGGGGAAGAGTTACAAAGGAAGCGACCTAGAAGTGCCGGCTAGTTTGGGTGACACTGATAGCCTACGAACGGTGAATACCGATAGTTTGAGCACGCTGTTGATCGATGGACCAGGATGGTGGAGCCTCTTTGAAGACCCGCTGCTAGATACCCTTGTTGCCAAAGCTTTGCAACACAACCTCAGCCTTGAAATAAGTGCGCAAAATATTGAGCAAGCCCGATTGGCTTTGGGCATGAGCAAGAAAGACCTTCTGCCCAAGTTTGGCTATGGCCTACAGATGGTGAGCGGCAATACTTTGGGAGGAATGGTAGGGCCGGAACAAGATTTTCTTTTTGGCGGACTGCAAGTGAGTTGGGAGATTGACCTATGGGGAAAGCTGCGCCGAAGAAATGAGGCCGCAAGACGGCAACTGCTCGCTTCTGAATATGGCTTGCGGGGAATGCAGTTGAGTTTGGTGAGTCAGGTGATGGAGACCTACTTCTTTTTGCTGCAAAGCCGAAGTCAGCTCGAGATCGCCCAACGCAATGCCGCCTTGCGCGACAGTATGTTGATGATTATTCAGGCCCGTTTTGACAAGGGTTATGCGCCAGGCATTGATGTAGACCAAGCGAAAATTCAGCGCGCTATAGCAGCAGGGGCGGTGCCGGTTTATGAACGGGCTGTAGCCCAAACCAGTCATGCCCTTTCGGTGCTTATTGGTGAATGGCCAGGAAATATTGAAACCTCCAAGGCGCTGCTTGAATTGCGCGAGACGCAGGCACTGCCCGAGCGCATGCCAATTGAACTCCTCAACCGCCGACCTGATCTTTTGCAAAAGGAACAAGCGTATGCCGCCCAGTTGGCGCAAACTTCGGCTGCCAAAGGAGACCGTTTGCCCACGCTGAGCTTAAATGGCAGCTTTGGAACCGGTACCAACGATTTTGCCGACCTCAATTTCTCCGACCCCTTGTGGCAAGCCAGCGCCGGTTTGGTAGGTCCGCTCTTCTATTGGAACCAACTCAAACAACGCGTACAGCTTGAGCAGAGCAAAAGCGAGCAAGCGCGCCTCGATTATCAATTGCAACAATTGCAAGCCGTTCGAGAAGTAAAAGATTACAGTGTGGCTTTGAAAACACTGGCTACGCAAGAACAGATTCTCAAAGAGCGTGTAGCGGCTGCTTTGCATGCGCAGAAGCTCAGTCAGGAACGCTACAACCAAGGTGTCACGAGCTATTTAGAATACCTAGAATCGCAACGGCAAGCCTTTGAGGCAGAACTCAGCCTGATGCAAGTGGCCGCAGAACGATTGAGCACCTATGCCCAATTGTACAAAGCTTTGGGCGGGGGCTGGTTAGACGCTTCAGAGCAGGCCCCTACCAACAACTAATTGCCCTATGCCAGCTGCGTTGCGCTTGCAATACCTCATTGGCATGCTGTGGAATCTCACCGGAGCTGGCCTGATTTACTTGGGTCTTACCTATGTGTACTTATTTTCTGCCCCCAACACCTTGTTGTTAGATACCATCCCATTCCACATCGCCATTGGCAAAGTGTTTACGGGAACTTGTGCCTTGTTTATCGGCTGCAATTTGTTGCTTAAAGTGCGCCGAAGACTGCACATCATTCTTCCCATGAGCCTGCTTATTGCACTCTACTTCCTTCTGGGACTTAGTCAATTCGGACCATTGATCATTCAGTTCTCTGGCGAGAACATTCTCTTTCTCATTCTGCTCATCCTGACCTGGAAAGTGATTTATCGCTGGGAAGACATCGGCGAAGCCATGCAGCAGTTGAAACGCAAGAAAAATGGAGTGATCACCGCTTTGGTTTTGGGCATTATTCCCGTTATTCTCTCGCTCTTGCTAGACTATGCGCACTTTGCTTTTTGGCACCAATTCTCATTGTAAATGGCAGCGAATATCCCTTTAACCCGTTGTGCTTGGTGTGGTCAGGATGCACTCTATCAGGCCTACCATGATACAGAATGGGGCGTGCCTGTTCGAGACGATCACAAGATGTTTGAGATGCTCTTGCTAGAGACTTTTCAAGCCGGACTTAGCTGGATTACCGTATTGCGAAAACGTGAGAACTTCAGAAGAGTATTTCTTGATTTTGTTCCAGAAAAGGTGGCCGCTATGCCTGATGACGCCTTGGAAGCAGCTTTAACAGATCCAGGGATTATCCGCAATCGGTTGAAAGTATATGCCGCCAGAAGCAACGCCCAAGCTTTTCTGCAAGTGGCCCAAACACACGGCAGTTTTTGTCACTATCTCTGGTCGTATGTAGACCATACTCCTGTGAAGAATGCTTGGCGCTCAACCAGTGAACTGCCGGCAAGAACCGATCTGTCTGATCGGATTTCTAAGGACTTAAAAAAGCAGGGATTCAAGTTTGTGGGCAGCACGGTAGTGTACGCCCACCTGCAGGCCGCCGGTTTGGTGAATGATCACATCACTGATTGTTTTCGTTACAACAGCCTGTGATGGCTCTTGTTGGTCTTTTACCAGCGAAAGCTTAGAACTCTACACTTCCAAAGATTTGAACTGAGGGCCCTGCAGCGTTCATTGTCTCTTTACCAACGCTTCCAGAAGGGCAATTCGTCCCACGCCTTCTTCATTTTGGCTTTGCTATACCGATAGAGTGCATGATCAGCCCTATTGAGTTCTTTCAACTGCTTGTCAAACACTTCGTGAAGTACCTCCACCAAATGACTTTTCTCGCTCACATTCCGATCTTCTAAAGGCGTCCGCTTCCAAGCAAAATGATGTTTCATCCACTGTACAGCCTGCGGCAATTGATCTGTACCGGCACATAAATCGAGCTGTTGAAGATGGCGGAGGGCCATTTCTTGCAACTCATCTACATTGGGCTCATGGTATTGCCCTCTGGGCAGTCCGCTCAACACACAACTCTGCCAATTCTTGCTCCAATCCGTAGCCATGAATTGCCTAAAGTCATCAGTCAATTGGTTTCGGTCGCTCCATTTATGGCCGCGCCTTTTGTGCATAAAGTGAGAGATCACTTGGTCTTGCGGCCTACGGATAAAAGTGAACAAGAAGGGTTTGTAATCCAAAACCCCAGATGATGCAATGGCATGCCAGTTAATATGTCCGCTTATGGCCGGAGCATGACTGTTGATGGCCTCTTGCAAATGGCGCTCTTGCGCTTCATGGGTGTAGATGAAATACACCTCATCCTTGCCGTACACCTTTCTGAGATGTTGCCGAAAAGTAGATCCCCCGGTTTTGGGGATGTGGATGAAGAGGAGTTTTTGCAAGGCCCTTTTAGAAGGAAATTACCAAATGATCACTTTGGCTGAATCTGCTTGCATCATGCCCGTTCCACTTTCACAGTTCCAAGCAGCTTCAAACTCTTTCATGTTTTGCAACGGACCTCTTACGCGGAAGTGACCCGGAGAATGATAGTCGGTGAGCAAGCGATCTCTCAGCGCTTCTTCCTTGTAGTGCACTTGCCACACGCCGCCCCAACCGAGGAAAAAGCGCTGCCAATGGTTGAAGCCATCAATAGGCTCCGGCTCCGGCTTGCCTTTCAAACTGCGCTTGTAAGCATAGTAGGCAATGGTCAGTCCGCCCAGGTCTGCAATATTTTCTCCCAGGGTCATTCTTCCGTTTACAAACTCTCCGGGGAGGGCTTCAAAGGCATTGTATTGTGCCACCAGCGCATCGGCTAAGGCATCAAAGCGCGCCCGATCTTCATCGGTCCACCAATTTTGCAAATTGCCATCCGGACCGTATTTACTGCCTTGGTCGTCAAACCCGTGGGTAAATTCATGTCCGATTACGCCACCAATGGCCCCATAATTCAAGGCGTCATCGGCTTCCGGATTGAAGAAAGGAGCTTGTAGAATGCCGGCAGGGAAGACTATTTCGTTGAAACTCGGATTGTAATACGCATTCACAATGTGCGCACCCATGTACCATTCAGATTTGTCTACCGGCTGGTCTACTTTCGCCATGTTCTCGGCCATCCGCCAGGCGCTGAGCTGTTGCATATTCAACACCATCGAATGGTCGCTGATCTCGATGCTGCTCATGTCTTTCCAAGCATCGGGGTAGCCAATTTTATAGGTAAAGGCCGCCAGTTTCTCGTGGGCTTTTTGCTTGGTTTCGGCACTCATCCAATCCAATTGATCTATTCGCTCGCCATAGGCCGCACGAATATTCTCTACCATATCGGCGATGCGTTGTTTGTACGCTTCGGGAAAGTATTCATCTACATAAATATGTCCGAGAGGCTCTGAAAGACCTTGTTGAATAGCTGATAGGGCCACCTTCCAGCGGGCTTTTGGGGCCTCTAACCCTTGCAGCGTTTTGCC
>CAZDPF010000056.1:8838-11072 GCA_964507215.1 uncultured Chryseobacterium sp.
GTTCCAGCACCTTTTGTAGCTCCGCCTCGCCTTGTTCTTCTATGCGTACGGTATCGATGGCCGTTTTGTAGAAGTCGCGAATCTGTTGTTGATAGGTGCCTTTGGCATATTCCCCTTGCAGCAGTTCATCGAGTAAATGCCGGATGCGTTGGTTGTTTTCTTCTATGAGGAGGTTGAAGCTGCCCCATCGGCCTTCACTTGGTGGAATGGGGTTCATGGCTTTCCATCCGGTGGAGGTGTAGGCGGCAAAATCCTCACACGGACCCACGGCGCTGTCGAGCCATTCCGGATTAAACCCTGTAAAACTCGGAGATTGAGGTGCTTCTGCTTGTGGCGACTGACAGGCGATGGCGAAAGCAGTTGCTGCGCCTAGAGCAATCAATTTGTTCTTCATGCTAATCATTGGTTGATCCAAGCGGCCCGCAAAGCAGCTTGGGAAGTAGTTGGAGAAGTATCAATACGAATGAGGTTGCGGTATTCTACCGGGTAGCTTGAGGCTTTGCACTTCAGCTTTACCTCTTTCCACTCGCCTTTTTGGTTTCTGCGCTTCACCTTCATTTTTACTTTATCGCCTACTTGGGTGTTGGCGTAAAAGTCGCTGAATAAATCGCGCGCGGTTTCTACTGTCACGGCTTTTCCATTGAGTTCCAATAAACGGTCATCGGCTTGAATGCCCAGTTCTTTTCCCATTGGGCTCAATTCATTGACGTCATAGATCAGCAATAACTCTTGGTCTGGATCATAGGCGAGTGGCAAATCGCCAAAACCTACTTGTTCAACCATGCGCGTTTCTTCGTACAGTATGCCTACCGCTCCTAGTAAGTCTGCAAAAGGCAGGGGTTCTGCTCCTTCTACATAGCGAGCAAAGAACTCACGGAGTCCGAGATCCCATTGATCCGCAATCAGATCAAAAAGCTGGTCGTCTACAAAAAAAGTATCAGGACCAAACTGTTGCCCCAAGCCATTCATGAGGTCAATTAGGCCCAGTTGGCCATTGCTTTGTACCCGTATATGGAGGTCGAGTGCCATGCCTACCAAAGCACCTTGCTGATAGACATTGCCATATTGGTCTTCAAAAATTTCCAAGACATGCTCACTCATGACGGTCATGGGAATGCGCTTGTTGTAGGTGTCAGCACCGTCCATCTTGCCCTCCATGTCATCTATAAATTCTTCAGGCGTGATGAGCCCGGCTCGCACCTGTACCAGCATAGAAGTGTACTCTGTTACCCCTTCATACAACCACAGATGCTTCGACATCTTAGGCGCATAGAAATCGAAATCATTGATGTATTCTGAGTGGATGGCAAGTGGGGTAACAATGTGGAGGAATTCGTGGGCTACTATATCTCTGATCTCCTCATTCATCAGCTCGGCATCGTACTCTGGCATATACAACACCGTACTGGTTTGATGCTCTAGTGCGCCATAGCCCATTACCCCAGGATCTGGAGCATCGGCGTAAAGCAGAATGACATAGCGATCGGTTGGCAGTTCTCCGCCCAAGTATTCCCCTATGGCAGCGAGCACCGGTGCTGAGGCTTGCAATGCCAATTGGGCATTGTAGGTGCCTTGTGCTGCATAAACAGCTGCCGTTACCTTGGTGCCATTCACGAAAGTAGAAGCTGTATCTGCTTGGGCGTATAAAATCGGACGATCGTGCAGCTCGAAGTAAGTGTGCGCGGTGTATTGGTCTACGCTTGCGCTTTGCGCCATACCCTCTAAAGCCGTTGCACCGTAGAGATTTTCAGGATGCTTCACTTGTAAGGTAAAAGGCAGATTGCGTTCGTGCTGCAGATAGCCCACTAGTCCGAAAAGGTTCAAGAGGTGCACACTGTCTTTGAAGCTGGTGCCTCCCGGACGAAAGATCTCAGAAGCAGCCACCGGATGGTCGAAGCTATCATCTATGCGGTAGCGAATGGCATATAGTTCACGTGCATTGGCAATTTGCCATCGGTTATTGTCGATGCGTTCAACGGGCAGCAACGCGCCACTGGCGTCAAGGGCTTCGAAAGCTTGTACAAATCTGCCGATATCAGAGATGTCATAGGTGCCCGGCACTACTGAGGGCATGATATAGTCAACCGTATCGCGTTCTTGCAATGGCGGATAAACCCTTACCGGAAGCTGATCGTCAGCATAGCTTGTAAGATCAACATACACTTGGTACTCATTGGCGCGTTGCACAACATCGGCGGGCCATTGCGCAGACAAAGATGCCGCTATCAGGAGGC
>CAZDPF010000056.1:11172-13074 GCA_964507215.1 uncultured Chryseobacterium sp.
CGTTGCACAACATCGGCGGGCCATTGCGCAGACAAAGATGCCGCTATCAGGAGGCTGGAAGCCCCCAAAAAGAATCGATTCATTCGTGGTGTTGGATCTCGTGGGTAATGCGGGCCACTTGTTGCAGCATAAAGGTTACTCCGCAGTATTTGCTCAAAGAAAGATCTACGGCTTTCTGCATTTTGGCTTGTGCCTCTTCGGGCATTCCGCCTACCCGATATATGACATGAATGTGATGATAGTGTTTGGGATGCTCATCTGTAAGCTCGCCGCTAACGGCAATCTTCAGACTGCTGTAATCGGCTCTCATCTTTTTGAGAAGACTTACTACATCCATTCCTGTGCATCCCGCTAAGGCCACCAAAAGCATGGGTTTAGGCCGCGGACCGAGGTCGTGCCCCCCTTGTTCTTCCTTGGCATCGAGCACCACTTGGTGCCCGTTTACACTGGAGTGAAAGGCCATGTCACCGGCACTTACTACTTCAATTTCATGTACATCAGCCATAGCTGAGCAAGGTATTAAGAAGCCGGAAAACCCAAGCAATATGCCGCGAAAAGTTCTGTTAAACCCGTGGACGAGCCTTTGTTAGCTTTGCGCCCATCATTTCGCACCGGAACAATGAAGGGAAAACCACAGGAAGATCAATATTTTGAGTCAACCAACATACTGTTGTACATGTATCATTGGCGCAAGCCTTTGATCATTGTCAGCCTGACCGCCGCCGTCTTATCTATGGTGTTTTCAGGTCCGCAATTCATCACGCCGCTGTTTCGGTCTGAAGTAGTGGTATTCCCCACCACCACCCATTCGGTGTCTATTGCGGTTCTTCCGCAGAATTACCCCACCGGACATGATGTGATGGAGTTTGGCGATGAGCAGGAAGCTGAAAATCTGCTTCAGGTGCTGCATTCAGATGAAATCCGTCAGCGCATCATTGAGAAGTATGACTTGATGAAGCACTACGACATTGACCTCGACTCAAAATACAAATACACCGCCCTGTACAAGGCCTATAAAAGTAGGGTGACCTTCAAACGCACAGAGTTTATGTCTGTGGTGATTTCAGTTTTGGATTCTGATCCTGATACCGCTGCTTTGATTGCCAATGACATCAGCGATTTGCTGAATGAGGTGAAAAACCGAATCAAAAAGGAGCGCGCTTTAAAAGGTTTGCAAATTGTTGAACAAGAGTATTTCAAGCTGCGGGCTGATGTAGACAAAATGGAAGATGAACTCACCAAACTGCGCGAGCGCGGGGTGCACGACTATGAGTCGCAAGCCGAAGTGTTCTCTGAGCAGTTGGGTATTGCTATTGTAACCAAAGGACAAAACAGTCCGGCGGCTATTGCTATTCAAAGCAGACTAGACACCTTGGCCAAGTATGGCAGTTTGTATGTGAAGTTGCGCGATGAAAGTCGTTTGCTCAAAGATGAAATCGTTCGATTGAAAACGCGTTACGACCAAGCAAGGGTAGACGTTGAGGAAACGTTACCTGAGACCTTTACAGTCAATCGCGCCACTCCTGCCGAAAGAAAAACCTACCCCAAACGTTCGTTAATTGTGCTGGTATCAGCCATAGGGGCCTTCCTTTTCACCCTCGTGAGTGTGATTATTCTGGATACCATTCGGCGCAATACCAAAGCTTAAATGCACAAGGCCATTTCCAAACCCTGGGTCTATGGCCTGGCGGCGGCCTTTGTTGTGGCCAATACGCTCTTGATTACCCAGGAGTTCTTTTGGCTATCGGCCCTCCCGTTGCTCATCGCCATTGTGGGGATGGCCTTCTTGTCTATGGACAAGCTCTTGTATTTCTTGGTCTTTACCACGCCCATTTCCATCAGCATTGAAGAGATGGACCTCGGGGTGAGCATGAGTGTGCCCACGGAGCCACTTTTCTTCGG
>CAZDPF010000057.1:0-3999 GCA_964507215.1 uncultured Chryseobacterium sp.
TTCAGGGGTATCGTCTACAACGATCTCCACTCCTGTAGCGGCCTCCAGTGCGCGAATATTTCTTCCTTCACGCCCGATAATACGGCCCTTCACATCGTCATTGTCAATGTTGAATACCGAAACCGCGTTCTCAATGGCCTGTTCGGTGGCCACCCGTTGGATGATTTGCACCACAATTTTCTTGGCCTCAGCAGTGGCAGACAATTTGGCCTCTTCCATGGTAGTTTGAATGAAGGAAGCTGCCTCAGTGCGGGCTTCATCGCGCAAGGCAGTAACCAACTGTTGTTTGGCCTCGTCTACAGATAGTCCAGAGATTTTCTCCAATTGCTCTACCTGGCTGCGGTGCATCTTATCAAGTTCTTCCAGCCTACTGTTTACTGCTTCCAGTTGGCGGTCTAGTTTCTCTTGGTTGCGATTGAGATCTTTTTCTTTTCTGCGCTGGTCTTCAAGCTGTTTATTGACTTTAGACTCTTTGTCTTTAATGCGCTTTTCTGCCTCGCCCATCTTTCGATCGCGGGCTTGAATGACTTTTTCGTGTTCAGACTTCAGCTCAAGGAACTTCTCTTTGGCCTGAAGAATTTTCTCTTTTTTGATGGCTTCTGCCTCTTTGCGTGCTTCTTCAATAAGCTCGCTGGCTTTCTTTTTCTCTTGTTGGCGCCCCCACCAAAGGGCGATTCCTGCACCCGCTGCCAGAGAAAGAACGGCGGTTATGGCGATGGTGATGATCATGGTAGTGTACCTATGAGGTTAAATAAAAAAACCCGCATTGACCCGGAGTTTGCGTAAACTCCTTCAAGACAAGAACGGAGCTCACCAGCAAGTGTCAACCTTCCCCAGTTGCCGAAGCAAAGACGCGAGCGTCTGGGGGCCTGGTTTCTTCAAGCCGAGCTGAACTCCTGAATCAGTAACTGTTGAGTTTACCAAAGCAGGTGGGCCAATGCGGGAAATAGCAATCAAAGAACGCTTCAACTCATAGAAAAGCGCTGAGCTTTCCGATGAGTTTGTCTAACACTTTCTCTGCCTCTTCTTCAGCTATATAGCTTTTATTTCTATACGCTTCTAAGGCAGATGCCAGTTGTATGGCGGTCATGGCGAGTAAATCTTGTTTGTCAGACACCGCGTAGGCGGTCTCTAATTCTTGCATCATCTCGCCGATGCGCTTGCTGGCATTTCTCAACCTAGCTTCCTCTTCTAAACGAACGTTGAGCGGGTAAGTACGGTTGCCAACCGTGAGTTTTATCCGCATCATGCGATCTGAAGACATCTACTATCAATCGTTTAAAAGGGCCAAGCACTTATCTTTTTCCCGTAGCATTCGTTTGACTTCCACCTTGGCGTCTGACCTTCTTCGATCATCGCCAGAAAGCGCGGTGGCCACCTTCATGCCATCAACCTCCTTTTCCAATTCCACAATGCGATTTTCCGCAAGCGTCAAAGCCTGAAGACTCTGCTTCAAGCGAATTTCCAGCTCCTCATTTTCCTGACGCAAACTTTGATAGGCCCCTAAGAGCTTATCAATCTCATGCGCCAGAACCTTCGACTTATCGGAAAAAGCACCCATGTTATTTGGTTCCGGGGGTCATTCACAAATGTAATAAAGGGAATGCTTTAAAGCTGCGAGGCAACCCACTTGTATTTGTGTACTTTAACACTTCTGCCTCTCTTCACTCTAGTTGAAATCTTGCGCGCAAACTGCCCCAAGCATGAAAGGGTCCGCCTCGGAATTCGGGCGATAAAAAAGTATGCATCACCTCCAACTCTGCCAGTGACCAAGGGTACCGAAGACCTATTTCCATCCGCCCCACACCAACCTCTATTGATCGATGCAAAAGGGCTGAATAACTCCCTATGAGCGGAGACTCTAAGGTAACATTGAAGGCCGTGGCTTGCAACTGTGGCCGAATGAATACAAAGGCATGATGCTTTCCACGCTCCAATTGCTGCTCCTTTTGCCAATCAGGCAGATAACCGAGGCGAAGTTCCATACCCATAGTGGCGTCTGTATGGCCACTGCCCAAACGCGCATGAGCATCAGCTATCAAGGCGAGCACCTTGTTTTGATAAAACAATTGACGCATTTGAACTTCAGCCTGTAACAAGAAAGCATCTGCCACTTGGTACTTCCAACCTACGGCATCTTCTGAGTGGGGGTCAGCGCATGGATGAGATTCTGTAATCGCCAACTTTGCGAACTCGGCCCTACCAATCCCATTCCCCAACTGCTTTCTACCCAGGTGTTCGATGGATGGAAGGAGCGATTGAAAAGATAGACCACGAGCGTAGAGGCATACGGCCGGTCTTCTACAGGTGGTGAATCTGTAAAAATATCTTTCGGGGTGAATAGCTTCAGGTCTAGACGCCAACCGGTATGCACGGCCTCATGCCGAAACAGCAGCAAGCGGGCAGGCCAACCTTCACCTAAGTTTAGATGGGTTTGCTCGTATACAAAGCCTGCGGTGTATTGTCTGTCTGTTTGCGCGCTGATGTCGTTATCAACTTATGACTGCCAATAAAATGGACCTTTATTGACCGCGTTCTGGGCGCGCAATAGCCCTTGCAAACAGCAAACAGTAGCACAAACCTCACCCTGCGAAGTTCGGCTAGACTGGTTTATTGTCCGGATTCTTTTGTCTCTGGCTCAAAATCCAACGAGAGCGAATTCACGCAGTAGCGTTCACCTGTTTCGGTAGGTCCATCATTGAACACATGACCGAGATGCCCTCCACAATTCGCGCATAAAATTTCAGTGCGGAGCATGCCATGCGACTTGTCGATTTTGCGAATGACCTTTCCCCCATCGAGCTCGCGATCAAAGCTGGGCCATCCGCAGTGCGATTCAAATTTCATATCTGATGAAAACAATTCTGAGCCGCAGGCGGCGCAGGTGTACATGCCTTTCTCAAAGTGCATATAATACGCTCCGGTTCCGGGTCTCTCAGTGCCCTTTTCGAACAACACGTAATACTGTTCAGGACTCAATTGAGCGCGCCATTCCTCAGGTGTGCGAGCTACTGGATAAGGATTTTCTTCAGCCATGGGGGTTGATTCAGTGTTTTGAGCGGTACAATTCCAAGCGGCTAGTAGTACAACTAGCAGCAGAGCGATTTTGTGTTTCATGCGGTAAAAATTCACCATCACCTGCATTTGGAATGTCATTTATCAGACACCCAGCAACGATAGACATTGATTGATCACTTCAGGATCTCGAAGAATTCTCCGATGTCCCAAACCTTCATATCGATACAATTGGCCTTGTTTCCATACGGCCGACAATTGTTCTGCATGTTGTAGGGGTACATCTCCATCGTCTGTTGCGTGCAGCATTCCGCCTTTCAGGTGTGGATGCTTTGTGGCAATAGAAACAGGCGAAAGGCTACTCGGTTCAATTTGGTATTTCTTCTGGAGCAGATTCAACATGCGATCGACTACCACTTCGCGGGCTCCAATGGCATGTACAAAATCGAGAATTACCCCCTCAATGCTGGCCGGACTGCCGATGTTCACTAAAGTATGCAAAGGCAAACCTCTATCCAGCGCATTCCACAAGGCCATTCCCCCTAAAGAATGTCCTACTGCCCAATGAAAAGGGCCGAAAGTCTCATTCATCCATTCGATGCTGCGCACAAATGCCAGCATATCCGTACGCCCCAGTTGTTCTTCTCCATGTCCGGGCGCATCAAAGGCGTAGATATCAGCGCCCTTTGCGCTGGCCGCCTCCATGAGCGGGGCAAACTGACTACCTCTTCCGCTCCATCCGTGTACAAAGAGTATTCTAGGCCCCAGTCCTGGCAGGTGAAACCAATTGATTTTTCCATCTGCCGTTTGGTGAGCACCTTGGAGGGCTTTGCTTCGAAAATCTTTCTCTCTTTCGGGAATTCCGAAACGCAGCGGTTTGAAAAAGAGCGGCTCTGCCACTTTTGCAGCCAAAAAAGGAGAAAGTATAGAGAGCATCCGAAAGCTCAATCGGATCAAGGAAGGGATGGGGTAAGAGGAAGATTC
>CAZDPF010000057.1:4099-13044 GCA_964507215.1 uncultured Chryseobacterium sp.
GTGCCCAGGACAGGACTTGAACCTGCACGACCAGAAGGTCACCACCCCCTCAAGATGGCGTGTCTACCAATTTCACCACCTGGGCAAAAAAGACGCCCCATGGTGAGGCGTCCGAACAAACAAACAACTAAAAGAAGAGATCGAACCGGGACGCCACTAAAGCAGGCGCCGCTCTAACCTTGCCAACCTAACCATGAAAAAACCGGCCCGATCTCTATGCTTTTAAGAACGTCTTACTCGTGGAATTGTTGTGTGATCCGGCTGGGACTCGAACCCAGGACCCCAACATTAAAAGTGTCGTGCTCTACCAACTGAGCTACCGGATCGTTTAGGGGGTGCAAATATAAGTTGCATTATGTTTTCTCAAATACCTTGCGGGCATTTAATTGGAAAATGAAAAAACTACTTTTCCTCGTGGGCTACATGGGCGCTGGGAAAACCTCAACAGGCAAGCATCTTGCTCGTTTATTGAATTGGGAATTCATTGACCTCGACCAAGAAATTGAGCGCCTAAGCGGCTTATCTCCCGCCGATTGGATTTCCCAAAAAGGTGAATTGGCCTTTAGAAAAGTTGAGCGAAAGACACTTGTTGACTTACTTCACCGAGAGCAATTGGTAGTGGCCACAGGTGGAGGAACGCCCTGTTATTTTGACAATATGCAGCAGATGCTAACCGCTGGCTTGTGCATTTATTTGGAGGGCAATCCGAAATTTTTATCCGACAGATTACTATCGGCCAAAGCTCACCGGCCGCTTATAGCACACTTGACAGCCGAAGAACTTCCAGAATTTATTGCCAAGCATTTGTTCGAGCGCCGCGCTTTTTACTTACAAGCCCAATTGAAGTATCCAGCAGCTTCTTCAGATCCCGCACAATGGCTAGCGGCAATTCAGGCTTTTTTCTCAGACTACGACAAGTAAACGGCGCAATCATCTGGAGCGAGCTGCACTTCAATGCGCTCACGCATGGTGGTAGACAGTGAAAGTCCTTGAATATCTGCCCAAATGGGATAGCGGTGATGCTCGCGATCCACCAATACCGCCATGGTAAGTCCGCGCACCGGCACTTGTAAAAAAGGCACAAGTGAATACGCCAATGTTCCGCCCGTGTTCAGCACATCATCTACCAACACCACCCATTTCCCTTCCAAAGAAGCCCTGGGCAAGCTGATTTGCACCTCACTTTGCATAGGGCGCTCTTTGTCGATGTCTACTTTGGCCAGCTCATAGTTCACTTGGGAAATGCGTTCGATCTGCTGACCCAGCATTTCCGCCAATACATAGCCGCTGTCTACAATTCCCGCGATGACCAAATCGCCTTGGCCATGGGCCAATTCTAGAATCTGCCATGCCATACGTTCGATGCGTTGCATCACTTGGGAATGATCGAGAATAAGGCTCTTGCTTTCCATGATATTCGAAAGTAGTGTATTCTAGAGGTTCTATCGGTGCTGCAACAGCACTACATTTTCTACATGGGCCGTATGCGGGAACATGTCTACTGCGCGGCTTTTCACCACCCGATAGTGGTCTTTCATCAAGGCCAGATCACGCGCCTGGGTAGCAGAGTTACAGCTTACATAAACAATTCGAGGGGCTGCCAACGCAATCAAGCTTTGCACAACGTCAGGATGCATGCCTTCTCTGGGGGGATCAGTCACCACCACATCAGGTTGACCATTGGCTTGAACGAAATCGCTGTTAAGCACCTTGCGCATATCGCCGGCAAAGAAGGAAACATTGTGCACCCCATTCTCTCGGGCGTTTTGCTCAGCATCAACCACCGCTTCGGGTACGCCTTCTATTCCCACCACTTTACCCGCTTTTTGGGCTAGATAAAGGGCAATGGTTCCGGTACCGGTATAGAGATCATAGACCAATGAATTTTCATTCACTTCGGCCCAGTCTAAGGCCACTCGGTAAAGGTTCGAAGCTTGTTTGGGATTGGTTTGATAGAATGATTTCGGGCCAATGCGGAATTGCAGAGGCTTTCCACCTGCATAGGCGGGCATTTCTTCTACCAGTCCTGCTTCACCGGCCACAAGTTCCATATCCAAATGATAGAGGGAGTCATTGGCTTTATCATTCACAGCGAAGTAAAGCGATCGAATTTGTGGAAAATGCTCGAGCAAATTCTCGGTGAGAATAGCCCGAGCTTTCTCCTCCCGATGTCCGGTTTGAATCATCACCATAAACTGCCCGTCCAGCGTATTGCGAATCATCATACTGCGCAACCAACCTTTGCGTTCGCGTGGATGATAGAATGTCCAATTGTGCTGCAAACTCCACGCACTGATGCTATTGCGAATGGCATTAGACGGTTCGGGTTGCAACCAGCAATGGTGCACTTCAAATACGCGATCCCATCGTCCTGGAATATGAAAACCACAGGCCCTTCGGTCAGCAATCTCTTCATTCGAAGCCACCTCAGCCGCATCCAACCAACGCTCGGCCGTAAAACTATACTCGAGCTTATTGCGGTAGTAAAATGTTTCTTGAGAAGGAATAATCGGCAACTCTTCTTCTACCTCCACTCCACCTAGGCGGCGCAAGTTTTCTCTTACCTCCTGTGCCTTCCACCGCAATTGGGCATCGTATTGCATGTTTTGCCACACACAGCCGCCACACAATTGAAAGTGAGCACACTGGGGCGCTACCCGATCACTGGAAGGCTGCAGCACTTCTACTACTTCGCCCATCCAATGACTTTTTTTCTTCTTGGTAATGCGCACTTTGGCTGTGTCACCAGGCACTGCTCCTTTTGCCATCAGGGCACGACCATCCTCCATCCTTCCAATTGCCACGCCGCGCGCTCCGGCCACGGGTAATTCGATGGATTCTACCATCAAGGGTTTTCCTTTTGCCATGGTGCAAAGATACCGCGGGAGGTCCCCCCTCGCTGGCTTACCTTTGGGCCTCCAAAAAGCTGATCGACACCGATGAAGATCTCCTACAACTGGCTCTCACACTACCTCCAAACAGATCTCTCCGTTGAAGAAATTGGCGAGATTCTCACCGAAATCGGATTAGAGACGGAGAAGATTCACCCCATGGGCGGCGTTCCGGGGGGATTGAAAGGCGTGGTGGTAGGAAGGGTGATGTCATGTGTGCCCCATCCCAATGCTGATCGGCTCAGATTGACCCAAGTAGACATTGGCAGTGGTGAATGGCTTCCCATCGTTTGCGGCGCCCCCAATGTGGCCGAAGGTCAATGGGTTCTGGTCGCTACCGTAGGCACAGAACTGCATCCTACTTCAGGCGATGCTTTTGTGATCAAGAAGAGTAAAATCCGCGGGGAGGTCTCCATGGGTATGATCTGTGCCGAAGACGAATTGGGCATCGGCCAAAGCCATGATGGTATCATGGTGTTGGAAGGTGAATATTCTACAGGTCAGCCTGCGATTGAAGTACTTGATCTGGACCAAGACTATTGTATTGAAATTGGCTTGACCCCCAATCGCGCAGATGCCATGAGCCATTACGGCGTTGCCCGCGACCTGCACGCTGCACTACAATTTAGAGGAATTCCCTCCACCCTTACCCTTCCCAGCGTAGCGCACTTCGCCGAACAAAAGGCCGAAAAAGCCATCAGCCTTGAAGTAGAAGACCTCGAAGCTTGTCCGCACTATTTGGGACTTTTAATTGATGGACTTCAAGTTGGAGAATCGCCTGACTGGTTGAAGAAAGCGCTTGAAGCCATTGACCTCAAGCCCATCAACAATGTGGTAGACGTGACCAACTTCGTGCTGCACGAAACAGGCCACCCATTGCATGCCTTTGATTACACGGCCATTGAAGGGCAAAAGGTGGTGGTAAAAACCGTGGCCCAAGGCACCGCTTTTACTACCCTTGATGAGAAAGAACGCTCATTGGACATGAACGATTTGATGATCTGTCATGCCAAGGGCCCGATGTGTATCGGTGGCGTTTTTGGTGGATTGCACAGCGGAGTACATGCAAAAACCCAAACGGTTTTTCTTGAATCAGCTTATTTCAATCCTGTGCGTATTCGGAAGACAGCCAAAAGGCACGGGCTCAATACCGATGCCTCCTTCCGTTATGAACGGGGAGTAGACCCCAATATGAGTGTCTACGCCTTGAAGCGCGCGGCCTTATTGCTACAAGAAGTAGCTGGTGGGCGTGTGGCTTCTAACATCTTAGAAGCAGGTGATGGACAGTTCCCACCCTATCAGGTGAAAGTTTCCGTGAAGGGAATGCAAAGCTTGATCGGCCATGCCATCCCCAAAGAGACGCTGTTGAGCATCTTGCAATCGCTGGAAATTCAGATAACTGAAGATACCGGAGACCAGCTTCATTTAATGGTACCCGCTTATCGTGTGGATGTGCGTGAACAGTCTGATATTGTAGAGGAAGTGCTACGCATTTACGGCCTTGATAATATCCCCATTCCCGATCGCATGCAATTACGGGCCGATACAGATGATTTGCAGGTTTTTCAAAAGCGACAGCGGCAGGTGGCCGAAGCGCTCATCGCCATCGGATTCCAAGAGAGCTTGCACAATTCATTGCACAAAGGCGAATTTTACGATGAGGACGATCGCGTGAGCATTCTCAATCCGCTGAGCACCGACCTGAATGTTCTGCGCAACCATCCAATGCCTGGCGGACTGGAAACGCTAAGCCGAAATCTGAAGCATCGGGTGAACGACGTCAAGATTTTTGAATTCGGAAGAACCTACCACATTCGAGGGGAACAGTATTTCGAAAAGCGATTCTTATCGCTCTGGGTCACTGGATTACATCAACCAGAAAACTGGAACACAACTACACGCAAAGCCGATCTCTTTACTGTTAAAGAAGGCGTTTACCGCATTCTCACCCGAATGGGCATTGAATTCCGTGAGAAAGAAAAAGAGCTTCAACTGCAATTTTGGTCGGGTAAGAAAAAACTGGGTTGGATGGAAGAAGTGCCACGCCCTTGGCTCAAACGCTTCGAAATTGAACAGCCTGTTTTTTATGCCCAACTCGATTGGGAAGTACTCTTAAGCCTTCCCCAAGAAAAGCCACACGGCGTGCGCGAAGTGCCTCGTTTTCCTGGTGTGCGCAGAGATTTGGCCTTGTTGGTGGGAAGTGATCAACGCTTTGAACACATTCAACAAGTGGCCATCAGTGCCCATCCGAAATTGATTAAAGAAGTAGGTCTTTTTGATGTGTATGAAGGCAAAGGCTTGCCCGAAGGCAAGATTTCTTATGCCATTCGCATCGGAATGCAAAGTGAAGAGAAAACGCTCACCGATCAAGAAGTAGATCAAGTAATGACCAAACTGCTGAATAAACTCCAGCAGGAAGTTGGTGCTGAACTCCGTCAATAAAAACTACCCCCAAAAACCCGAATAGCTATGAAAGAAGTAGTAATTGTCTCTGCTGTACGCACCCCCATCGGCAGCTTTATGGGCAGCCTGGCCGGCATTTCAGCCCCTCATTTGGGCGCAGCCGCCATCAAAGGCGCCTTGGCGAAAATTGGACTAGACCCTTCTTTGGTTCAGGAAGTGTATATGGGCAATGTGTTGCAAGCCGGAGAAGGACAAGCTCCTGCACGTCAAGCGGCTATGTTTGCCGGACTGAGCAACGCCATCCCTTGCACCACCATCAACAAGGTATGTGCATCTGGAATGAAAGCGGTGAGCATGGCCGCTCAAGCCATTAAAGCCGGTGATGCAGATATCATTGTGGCCGGTGGAATGGAAAACATGAGCCAAGTGCCGCATTATTTGCAAGTGCGCAACGGACAGAAGTTGGGCAATATGGCCATGGTAGATGGACTGGTGCACGACGGTCTTACTGATGTATACAACGGAGTACACATGGGCAGCTGTTCTGAGCTTTGTGCTGATGAACATTCCTTTTCTCGTGAAGAGCAAGATGCTTTTGCCATCCAATCTTACCAGCGTTCTGCCGCTGCATGGGAAGCAGGTAAATTCAATGACGAAGTTGTTCCGGTAGAGATTCCTCAACGCAAAGGCGATCCAATTCTTTTCAGCAAAGACGAAGAATACAGCAATGTGAACTTCGACAAAATCCCTACGCTTCGTCCGGTTTTCAAAAAAGACGGAACCATTACCGCTGCCAATGCCTCTACCATTAATGATGGTGCAGCAGCTTTGGTATTGATGAGCCGTGAAAAAGCAGATGAACTGGGATTGAAACCATTGGCCATCGTGCGTTCTTATGCTGATGCCGCTCATGCCCCTGAATGGTTCACTACCGCACCAGCCAAAGCCCTTCCTATTGCGGTGGGTAAGGCTGGGCTTCAAATGAAGGATGTAGAATATTTTGAATTGAACGAAGCCTTCTCCGTTGTAGGCTTGGCCAACATCAAGCTTTTGGGCATTGATGGTGATCGCACCAATGTCAATGGAGGCGCTGTTTCTCTGGGTCACCCGCTGGGTTGTTCCGGTGCACGCATTCTGGTGACTTTGATTCATGTGTTGAAACAGAACAACGCCAAGATCGGAGCAGCGGGTATTTGCAATGGCGGCGGTGGAGCCAGCGCTATGGTGCTTGAAAGTATCTGATATTTCAACTTCGGTTATGAGCTACGGCATCTGTACCCTTTCCGTTATACCAGTTCGTGCTGAACCCGCTGATGCATCAGAAATGGTGAATCAGTTGCTCTTTGGTGAGGTCTACGAAGTGCTGATTCAGCGGAATGACTGGCTACGGATTCGCAGTGCCCATGACCAATACGAAGGGTGGATTAGCGAAAAGCAATGGTCTATCATTGACAAACAAACCTTCAGTGAAGCGGCAAAGCATGTATGCTTTGCCGCTGATCTGGTGGATATGATTCGCTTTGAACGCAGCGAAGCACATGCCCTCATCTGTTTCGGCTCTCCCCTTCCTCTTTACAAAGACAAAAAAGGACGCATAGGAGAAAGTGCCTACCAATACAGTGGGGATGTTCTAAAACCTACCCGCGATCGAGAGATTATTCTTTCTTCGGCCTACACCTATTTACACAGTCCTTACCTCTGGGGCGGAAGAACCCCATTTGGAATTGACTGTTCCGGACTCACCCAAATGGCCTATCGCTTTGGCGGCATTGATTTGCCTCGAGATGCATGGCAACAAGCAGAGCTCGGAAATCCATTGAGCTTTATAGAAGAATCAGAACCTGGTGATTTGGCCTTTTTCGCCAACAAAGAAGGCAAGATTGTGCATGTAGGACTTCTTTTGGAAGACAACCGCATCTTGCATGCTAGCGGCCAAGTACGCATAGACCCCATCGATCAGACGGGCATTTATCACATGGGATTGAAACGTCACACCCATCGATTAAGAGTGATCAAACGGTTGCTCTAAGGCGCCTCTATCACTTGTAACAGCTCTTCTAGTTTAGGGGCTAGTAGAATTTCGGTGCGTCTATTGAGGGCTCGTCCTTCTTTATTTTCATTAGTAGCCACCGGAAAATAAGAAGAGCGCCCTGCCGCTTGTACCCGCTTGCCATCTAAACCAAAATCTACCGTTAGAAGTCGCACCACTGAAACGGCTCGGTCTACGCTCAAATCCCAATTGTCTTTGTAGCGCACTGTGCGGATGGGGAGCGAATCAGTATGACCCACCACCATAATTTCAATATCCGGATTGTTCTTCAATACCACCGCCAATCTCCCTAAGGCATCTTTTCCCTTGGGGTCCATTTGGGCGCTGGCTGATTCAAATAGCAATTGATCACTCAGCGAAACCTGTACAAAGCCATTTTTCATTTGCACGGTGAGCTCATCTGAATTGAAATTCACCAAGGCATCGGCCACGGTTTTTCGCAATTTGTTGAGGGCGGCATTTTGCTCGTCAATCTGTTCTTGCAAGAGGCGCAAATGCTCAGCACGAGCGCGCAGGGTTTGATCTTTCTCACTGAGGGCTATGCTCTTGGCATCCAATTGGGCCAATAGCGCCGCGCGTTCTTCATTGGCATCGCCTTGGTAGTCAGTGAAAGACTGCTGAAGGTTGAGGATTTCTTGTTCCAATGATTGGCGCAAGCGATAATTTTCCAAACTATCTTGGCGCAGGCCGTAGATGGTGCTTTGCGCCCGATCGTACTTTCGGGAACTCACACAGGATGTTTGGCTGCTAAGAAGAATGAGCAATGCAAGCGCAGGTAAAAAAGCATGAGCTGAAAAGAGTTGGCGCATAGGTCTTGACTTTGACGGAAAATTACACAATCCCAGTTGCGTAGCGGTGATCATTAAGAGTGCACAAAATCGCATGGCCAAGCGCTATGCCGAGTTGGTAGAAAAACGAAGAAGCCGAAAGAAATTTGGCATGTTGGCGGTAGAAGGCGCCCAAGAAATTGGTTACGCCCTTCGCGGTGGATATCAGTTAGAATACCTTCTGTTTCCTGAAGGGTCTATGGTAGATAAAACGCTGTTACAACAGGCCAAGCACTTCGCGGAAGTAGATCAACGCTTGTTTGAAAAAATCACTTACCGCGGACTAAACAGCGGTATAGCTGCCATTATGGATGCCGTTGAATACCGGGTGGATGGTAGAAGTTGGAATAAAGTACTGGTCTTGGAAAACATTGAAAAGCCCGGGAATTTAGGCGCGCTATTCCGCACTGCATTGGCATCGGGTTGTGAAGCCATCATTACCACCGGCTCTTCTACTGATTTTTACAATCCCAATTGCATACGCTCATCGGTAGGCACCGTGTTCTTGCTTCCGCATTGGCACATGGAAAACGAAGCGGCTTTGGCTTGGCTGCAAGCGCAGCAACTTCCGGTTTGTATTACCGATTTAACTGGAAGTCAATCGCTCTATGAAGGGTCTTTGCCTGAACGCGTGGCTTTTGTTTTTGGCGCTGAGCACCAAGGCGTTTCTGACTTTTGGAGAAACCATTCCCAGCAGCGTTTGCGCATCCCCATGCAAGGCAACATCGACTCGTTGAATCTTTCTGCCTCCGCAGCCGTGGTATTGTATGAGCA
>CAZDPF010000058.1:0-12968 GCA_964507215.1 uncultured Chryseobacterium sp.
GAAACACATTCTGCTTTCCCTCGCCATAGCATCTGCTTGGTCAATGGTATCTTGTGAGGAAGATGCGCAATTTCTCAATCCGCCTGTACAAGCAGATTATCCCGGAGGTATTATCGCGGTCAATGAAGGCCCTTTCAGTTCTGGAAGTGGGAGCTTGACCTACATTTCGGCTGATAAAAGTCGCATTGAACAAGAAGTGTTCTTCAAAGAAAACGACTATCCCATAGGAGCCGTTCTCAACAGCGGTGAACTCATCGACGGGTTGCTTTATGTGGTATCTAATGTGAGCGGCAGGGT
The DNA here is from genome assembly GCA_964507215.1 of uncultured Chryseobacterium sp. Classification (GTDB taxonomy): domain Bacteria; phylum Bacteroidota; class Bacteroidia; order Flavobacteriales; family Schleiferiaceae; genus RFXV01. The sequence goes on from CAZDPF010000058.1 coordinate 298, forward strand.
AGAGATTGTGAATAGGGCGAGCATGAAAAGCGAAGGTTTTATTGACGGCTTAACTTCCCCTCGTTATGTGGCGAAGGCGGGTCCTGGTACTATAGCTATCAGCGATTGGGACACCGATCAAGTGCACTTTTACTCTACCAGCAATCATCAATTGCTCACTTCTGTTGCTTGCGGCCAAGGTCCTGAACGCATGTACAGCTTTTTCGATCGCTTATTCGTTTTGAACTCAGGCGGTTACGGAAGAGACTCTACCATTTCTGTCATCAACCTTACCAATCTCACTTTAGAAACTACCATAACAGTGGGCGACATTCCGAATTCCGGAGTGATAGGCAACGGGTATTTGTGGGTGCTCACTTCGGGTTTTGCCGATTGGAATGATCCCAGCCAAGACACCGAAGGAAGAATTATAGGAATCAATTTGAGCACACTGGCGATAGAATATAATGACCCGGTTCCATTGTCTATTGGGCATCCCGGAGATGTAGTTCGCTATTTCAACGGTCAGCTTTTCTTTCTAAGTAATGCCTATGGCGGTTCTATTATGGCATGGAATGGCAACAATTCTTTTGAACAGAAGAAAAAAGGCACCTATTATGCCCTTGATTACGACCCAGTGCGCCACGTAGTGGTTGCAGGAAATGCCCTATCTTTCGCTGAACCGGGTTGGATGGTGATTTTGAATTCCAATTGGATGATTCAAGACAGCATTCCGGTAGGACTGATACCAACCGATTTTGTTTTCAATTGAGCGAACCGGAAGTTATTTCGCTGAAAGAGCGTTTGGGTAAAAAAGCAGGTAGCGCATTGCAATTAGAAGATCAATTGCGATGGGCCGCCTCCAATCAACATTTCGAGCCTCGTTCTCCTTGGCGCTTAAGGGTATACAATTTAATGGCCGACCATGATATACAGATAGATTGGTTGGGTATGCCTTTTAGCATGTTGCACCGGGTCTTGGACGATCTAGACCAAAGCAGGCTCAGAGAACAACTCAGTGTGGGCCATTTGCGGGAGCAACTGTTGGATTTAGGGAGTCATGAAGAGGGTAGGCGATCTATCAACTACTGGCTGCACAAAGAGGAAATTCTTGATCGTTTGGTAGGAACCGGTTCGAGAAATCCTTTCCATCAGCCTGCTATCACCAGTGCCGAATGCCAAATGGCATTTGAAAAAGGCATGCATCAAGCGGATGAAGAAATTATCAGAGGGGCTCATTGGGTAGGCCTACGAATGCTCAATCCTGCTGTTCGCGTTTTTGCAGCCATGCAATTGTTCTTGCATTCCGGCGTACCCTTTTACGTCACCTTACAAGCATTGCTGAAAGCCGATCGATTGGAGTCTGTGGCCTACGTGGCTGAGAAGGCGGTTCGCAGACATCCCATGAGTAGAAATCCCATGATGGGACTGACCTTTTTTGGTGGTTATGAAATGGCTTTTGCCTGCGGATTTGTAATTCGAATGGCACAAGAAGGAAGATTTACCGTGCTCTCGGGCCTAGAAGGCTATGCCACCGCCTATATTGCCGAATTGATACAAACAGGCAGCAGCGAATATGTGACCTTTACCCAACGGGCAATTCAACAATGGCGTGAAGCCAGTGCAGATGCTTTTGAGGGTCCAGCTGTTTTTCAAGCCGCAGCGGCCGATCCTGCTGATGTACAGCTTCGGTTGGCTTTGTTCCACCTGCACAGTTGTTTGAATGCTTGATGATTGAATAACCCATGACGTACATCCCTAAGGAAGCGCAAGACACCATAGACCGCTTGCAAGAAGAACTGTTGAAAGTAGAGTCTGAACGAGATGAGGCCCAAGCAACAGTAGCCAAATTGCGCAAATCTGGAAGCGGTTTCCAAAGTGGCTTTTGGATGGTTTTGATCTTGTTGTTGGCAGGATTGGCCAATCTCTTTTACGCCTATGGAACGGGCGCTTGGCCTATTCAAGGTCATGGCAGTCAAGAGAAGGCCTTGCAAACACAGGTAGATTCTCTGCAGAATAAGCTGATGCTGCTGCAAGAAGAGGCAGCCCAAGCAGGTGCCTCCATCAATTTTTCAGAAGGCCTGTGGTATTTTGTTCAAATTGGAGCCTATGAGCAGCTGGACCTGAGCATGTTTGAAGAGAATATGTTCAACTTCAGGCAGCGTCAAGAAGATGGGCTGCACAAGTATACTTTAGGGGCGTTTAGAGATCTGGCGCGGGCGGAAGCGTTTCTACAGTCTGTTCGCACCATGGGTATTCCCGATGCTTGGCTATTGGCGATTCACCAAGGAGAGCGGCTGACAATAGAGGCTTCAAAAGCCATCAGCACATCGGAAATCCCAGACAGTCTCGAAGTTCGTTAATTGAGCAAGTTTGAATGCTTCAGTTGCTAGATGACCGGGGTTTGTCTACCACATCCCAAGTATGATCTGCCAGAAGTTTGACTGCGCATAAAAAACGCGCAAAGGGCATTTTTCTTCCCCAATCAGCGGGTGAGATCATTGAAAGCAAACTGCTTCCATCTTCTCGTTCATAGAGGTAATAGGTTTTTCCAATCAAAGGTTCAAACCCCATCTTGGCGCGATAAACATCAAATGAGGCCTGCCTTCTTTGAATGACTTTCTGTGCCTGCTGGGAAAGCAGTTCAATTTGTTCCCGAATTTGCTGAAGCTGCATTTCAGTTTGTTCCTCCATGCTGCTCAAAGCCTTCGAGCGAAGGCCTTTAAGGTCATCCGGACGAATGAGTGCGCTGCCTACATGGTGGGCGTAGGGGAGGGTAGAAGGGGTTTCAGTGATCTTGTCTCGATCAATCGGATTCTCCAAGGGCAATTTGGGTTCTGGCATGTATGGCGCGTTGGGCTGTAGTATGCTGCCGCAAAATTCGGCGATTCTCTTTTTGAACTACAGCATGTTCTCTCAATGCCCAAAGTTGGGCGGCATTTCTTTGTCCGGCTTTTTCATCAACAATAGGTGCTGGATATTGGCCTTCATCCAACTTGTAAAAGGCACGTTCCATAGGGGTGAGCTCCCATGGACGATGGATGAGTGGTGCGGGCAGATCGCGGAGCTCCACCACCCAACGTCGTATGAAGTGTCCGTGAGGATCATGTTCTTCTGATTGCTTCACTGGATTGTAAGTGCGCACGATATTGATGCCTGTTACCCCTGCTTGCATCTGCCACTGTGGATAATGAATACCCGGCTCATAGTCTAAAAAGAGTTTGGCCAAATGATGCACACCGGTTTGCCATGGCTGAAATAAGTGATGGGTATAGAAACTCACCAACATGGCCCTCATGCGAAAGTTCAGATAACCGGTTTCTTGTAAACAACGCATGCAAGCATCTACCAATGGATATCCGGTTCGGCCTTGCTCCCAAGCTAAAGTCCATTCAGGATGAGGGCTTCTGTGAATCAGTTCATACCCGCGGTTGAGATCTTCAAATTCTATGCGGCTCTCCGATTCAAACTTTTGGATAAAATGTGCTTGCCAATGGCAACGGCTCAAAAAAGCCCGCAAGGAAGATGGGTTGCCGCCATCAGACATCCTTTGCTTGGCAGCTTGCACTACCTCCCGCATGCTCAAGTGACCCCAAGCTAAATAAGGCGATAGCCTACTGCAACTTGAACGACTTTCTTCCGGCTTTGAAATGTGCTTCGCGTAGTGCCGATGATCTTCTGAAAGGAAAGCGGCCAGTCGATGCTTTCCATGGCTTGATCCACCTTGCTGCATGCTTGGCAGTGACTGTTGGAGTTGATCTTTCCAAGCCGTAGGAAGCCCAGGCAATTCTGCCGAAACAGCGCTAAACGCCTCCAATGAAAGCTTGGCTTGGGGCTGTTGCATATAGGTGCGCCAACCTTCATCCCAATGGATTCTGTGCTTAGCTCCTCTCACAATGCCGTTCTGCGGCCATTCGCTCCATTGGATGCTATGCTCATGAAACCATTGCTTCATTCTGCGATCGCGGGCAAAGGTCCAGGCATTCCCCACCTCTAAATGGCTCCAAACGGTGTGTATTTCAAACTGTTGCAGAATATCTGTGAAAGCGTGTTCGGCTTCTGCAAAGGCGATGTTGAGCCGGTGCTGATAGGGCCTAAGGCTTTGCTGTAGATCTTGCAATCCCTCCCACTGAAATCGCCAATGGCGGATGTCCCAATCGTTTAATTGAACAACAGAAGGCTCAAAGAGAAAAAGCAATAACAGCGGTCTACCAGACTGAATAGCATAATGCCATGGCGCATGATCATGGCTGCGAACATCTCGCTTGAACCAAATCACATCCACCTGCTGCTTCATCAGATCTCTTCGATGTGTTCCCTAACCCACGCAGCTTGTTGAATAATGCTTTCCTTCTCGGCATCGCTCATCTTATCGAGATTGCGATAGGCCATTCCAATTCTCGGATTGCTTCGCAGTTTGTCTTGGTGTTGGAGAAAAAAATCCCAGTACAAACTGTTAAAAGGACAAGCTTTTGGTCCGTACCGCAATTTTGGATCATAGACGCAATTGGCACAATAGCTCGACATTTTTTGAAGGTAATTGGCAGAACTCACATAGGGTTTGGTAGCCATGATGCCTCCATCAGCAAATTGGCTCATTCCTCTTGTATTGGGCATTTCCACCCATTCAATGGCATCTATATAAATGCCCAGATACCAGGCATCTACTGCATCGGGATGAACGCCAAGCAAGAGGGCAAAGTTGCCGGTAACCATCAGGCGTTGAATGTGATGCGCGTAGGCTTTGTCTAGGCTTTGCGCAATAGAATCGCGCAAACAAGCCATTTGGGTTTTTCCGGTCCAGTACCAAGAGGGAAGCTTTCCGTGTAGTTCCAACGCATTCATTGAAGCATACTCCGGCATTTTAGCCCAATAGACTCCGCGCACATATTCCCTCCAGCCTAAAATTTGCCTGATAAAGCCCTCCACTTGGTGCAAGGCAATAGCACTTTGCTGCTTTCGCCAAGTGTCTTCTGCCTTTTGAATGACTTCTAATGGATGCAGCATTTTGGTGTTCAGCGCAAAAGACAAGCGACTGTGGAAGAGGCTCCAATCGTTAGGGCGCATGGCGTCTTGGTAATCGCCAAAGTGGGGGAGCAGCCATTCGCAGAAGTAGTTCAGAAGCTGCAGTGATTCTTGGCGGTTAATTGGCCAATAAAAAGATTGGGCATGTCCATTGCCAAAAGAAGGAATGCCTTGATTTTCAAGCTCCTGTTCAAGGGCAGTGAGATCATGCTGAAAGAGTAGGGCAGGTGGCGCCTGCACTTCATTGGGGAGCTTTTTGCGATTGGAGGCATCAAAGTTCCATTTCCCACCCATAGGTTGATCGGCATCCATCAGCACATTCCATTTTTTACGCATATGCTGATAGAAGCGCTCCATCAAAAAGCTTTTCTTGCCGGAGAAGAGTTCGGCCACTTCCATCCGATGGGTGAGGAAGTGTTCAGATGAATCAATTTGGAAAGGGATTGCAAGTGTCGGGAGCTGTTGATGGAAATAATCATTGAGGCGATATTCATCTGGCTCTTGAATACGAATAGATTGAATATCAGTATTCTCCTTTAAAATTAGCGCGATGTTCTGAATAAAATCATGGGTGTTTTTGTCATCGGAGATCGATACATAATGCACTTGATGCCCCAGTGATAGAAGCTCCTCTGCAAAGGCGCGCATGGCGGCAAAGAATCCCAATATTTTCTGTTTGTGATGAAGCACATAGGCTGTTTCGGAGCGCACCTCCATCATGCAAAAAAGAACACTTGAATTGGGCGTAGCGAACCAAGAATGTTGGCGGTTCAGTTGATCGCCAAGAATAAGGCGGAGCTCTTTAAAATCAGACATAAATACAGCCTTCAGATGCGTCGCCAAAGACTTTATGGGCATTGCAAACGAAGGCCAGGGCAGACATCAGCGCGAGTAGAGCATCCACATGGTGCCAACTGACCAAGTCTTGACAGTCCATCTCAATTTGTGGATTGAGATGCTTTCGCAGCATAGATCTGCAGTGCAATAGGGCACTTTTGCCGCTTTTGTATCCAAATTGATCAAGGCCTTGTTTTCGGGCCATTTCACGCGGATAAGTTTCAAACACCGGAATTCCTTCGGCCTCTAAATTGTCTCTGAGTTCCATAGCGCGGGCCGTGAGGCCACCGAGGAACATGGGCGACATGGCCTTTAGCTCGCGGTCGCATTTGCGGAAGTGGTAATCTGTAAATCCCGTAAGGCCGCAATATCGTCCTGGTAAACTCAAAGGAGCATCCAGAAAAATATGTTCCGGATGAAAGTGCTTGGCGGCATTGAGTACAAATAAATCGGCATCAACATTTTTATCAACCTGCATGAAATGAATTTTACCATGGTTGAAAATAGCCACCACGGTATTGCCGCTGAGGCGGCTCCCTAAATCAATTCCGAAAACAATGCGCTGCATTAGACCTTGCCGAATAATTCCTCTACTTTTTGAAAGCGGTAGTTGAATATGTCATTTAGTTTCCCTTTGACAAGCAGTGGATGGGCCAATTTGCCCAACACGCCCAAGGGCAATTCGTAACTCACCCGATCAAACATACGCACGCCACCATCAAATGGTTCAAAATGATGTTCGTGGTGCCAAATTCGATAAGGGCCTTTTCGCTGCTCATCCACAAAAAAAACTTGGTCTCTGATATGGGTGATTTCAGTGACCCATTCCAAGGGTATTCCAAGCAGCGGGCGCACATTGTATCGAATGAACAGGCCAGTGTACATCTGGTCTGGAAGCGTAGATAGAATCTCAAACCCTAAATAGTTAGGTGTGATGACCTGCAGATTTTTTGGGGAGGAAAAGAAATCCCAAGCCTTCTGCACTTCAACCGGAATTTTTTGTTCACGCTCGAGAACGTACATCGGTAGCATTTCACCTTAAGACAGCGTAGGCCGGGCTTTTGTTCCTATTTTCGGGCACATTCTCAAGAAAAGAAGTAACTCCATGCAGAAGAGACTACGATTTGGGTTCAAGAGGACCTTTTTGATGGGCCTGCTCATCGCTCTGGTGACAGTACAAAAAGTGGGTGCCAAAGAAGGCATGTGGCTCCCATTTTTGCTCAATGTGCTGAATGAGCAGGAAATGCAGAATATGGGCTTGCAGCTTTCTGCTGAAGATATTTATAGTGCCAACCAAAGCAGTTTAAAAGATGCCATTGTTCATTTTGGCGGAGGTTGCACCTCTGAGCTGATTTCTGCTGAGGGACTTCTATTGACCAATCATCATTGTGGTTATGGACAAATACAGCAACACAGCAGTGTAGAAAACGATTTATTGCGCAATGGATTTTGGGCGATGAACCGAAATGAAGAGCTTCGAAATCCTGGTCTTACGGCCACTTTCGTTCGGTATATGGAGGATGTAACCGATAAGATTCTTCGCGGTACCGATTCTGGCATGGAACAAAACCTGAAAGATTCGATTATCGCCCTGAATACTAAAAAGTTGCTTGGAGAAAACAACAAAGACGGAAGAGGATATGATCTGGAAATTGTGCCTATTTTCTATGGCAATCAGTACATTATTATAGCTACCGAAACGTTTAAAGATGTTCGGTTAGTAGGCGCTCCACCAAGCAGTATAGGTAAGTATGGCGCTGACACTGATAACTGGGTTTGGCCAAGACATACCGGTGATTTTTCGCTCTTCCGGATCTACGCCAATGCAGAGAATCAACCCGCAGATATTAGCGATGACAATATTCCCTATAGATCAGAGAAGTTTTTAAAAATCAACACATCTGGTGTGCAAGAGGGCGATTTCACCATGGTTTTTGGCTTTCCCGGGCGCACCCAAGAATACCTTCCGTATGAAGGAATGCGGCAAATAGTAGCTGTAGAAGATCCTATTCGCGTAGCCGTTCGTGATGTGCGTTTGGAAGAGTTGGATCGCTACATGCGACAAGACGATGAAACCCGCATTAAGTATGCTGCGCGCTATGCTTCGGTAGCCAATGGCTGGAAGAAATGGATTGGAGAGATGCAGGGTGTAGAACAGACCGATGGCTTGGGTAGGAAAATGCAGTATGAAGAGCGCTATTTTGAAAAACTCAAAGAAAACATGAAGCTCTACGAACAGTATGCAGCCGTTTTACCCAGTTTGAATTCCGCATTTTTAGAAAGAGAAAAATCGCTCAAACAGTCAACGTATTACATCGAGGTTTTCTATTTGGGAAGCATGTTAAATCGAAAGGCTTTCAATTTAGATCGATTGTTATCTCCCCAATCAACCACGCTTTCCGAAGAATCTTTGGCAGAGGTAGAGCAATTACTCACAGACCGATTAGACCCCATCAGTCTGCAGATTGAAAAGAACACCTTAGCGAGATTGTATCCGCTGTTTTCAGCGGCTTTGCAAGGGGTTATGGGTTTTGAGTACATGAATGAGCGCTCAGCGGAAGTGAATGGAAACTGGAGTGCCTGGCTCGACAAGGCCACCGCTACTAGCGTTTTGGTGAGTGAAAAAGCCAAGAAGAAGTTCATGAAAACGCTGTTGAAGAAAGGTGTAGCGGCTGCGCGTGAATGGCTGGAAGCGAATGATGCTTTTTTCCAAATGCATCGCTCAAGCTATGAGTGGTACCTGCAATCGGTTCGGCCAGAACAAGCCCGCCTTGACGATCAGATTGCCGATTTGATGCGAACCTATATGCGTGCCCAAATGGCCGTTTTTAGCGATAGGAACTTTTATCCTGACGCCAATAGTACCCTTCGTTTGAGCTACGGTAAAGTAGAGGGTTTCTCTCCTTCAGACGGCGTGATTTACAATATTCAAACAGATCTTGATGGGGTGATGGAGAAATATGTTCCCGGCGACTATGAGTTTGATTTGCCCCAGCAGCTCATCGAACTGCATGAACTGAAAGATTATGGCGAATATGCTACTGAGGATGGGAGGTTACCCGTGTGTTTTATTGCCTCCAACCACACTACGGGTGGCAACTCAGGCAGTCCGGCCCTCAATGCGCGAGGAGAGCTCATCGGTTTGAACTTCGATCGATTGTGGGAAGGAACGATGAGCGATATCAACTACGATGCTTCTATCTGCCGGAATATCATGGTAGATATTCGTTATGTGCTTTTTATCATCGACAAGTTTGCCGGTGCGAAGCATTTGATCCAAGAGATGGAATTGACCCATTTGCCCGTGACGCAAAAGGTTACGGAGTCAGCCCATTAATTCCTCAGAAGGTCAATCGCGTAATGGCCGTGCATCAATGCCAAAAAGAGCCGGCAGTTTATGGAGAATGGGTTTGTGATTCTTCCATTGACTCACCGTCTGGGTTTTGATGAGTTCATTCGGATCACTGACTTGAACGGCAAGACATAGGCGCACATCGCCAGGAAGTGTCTGCAATAGATCTTCTACCAGTTTGTCGTTTCTATAGGGCGTTTCAATAAAGAATTGAGACTGCCCTGTTTTGCGAGAAAGGCGCTCAAGCTCACGAATGCGCTGTTTGCGTTCTGCTCGGTCTATGGGCAGGTAGCCCACAAAGGCAAAATTTTGTCCGTTCATTCCGCTGGCCATGACCGCCATGAGAATAGAAGAAGGGCCTGCGAGTGGAACTACCCGAATGCCTTGCTGATGGGCTTTGATGACAATTTCGCTTCCTGGGTCAGCAACACCTGGGGCACCAGCTTCAGAGAGTAGACCAACCGGAAAACCCGCATGGCAAGGCTGCAGCATGCTGTCTAGATCTTCTGGATTGGTGTATTTGTTCAATAGGGTGATCTGTAGACTGTTCTGGTCTTTGTTTGGAAGAATTTTCTTGATGAAATGCCTGGCAGTTTTTTCGTTTTCAGCAATGTAATGGAGGCTTAGGTCGATGACCTTCTTTACCGAAAGCGGGAGGACCTCTAAAGGTGGTACTTCAGCAATTAGACTGGGGATGAGATAAAGACTTCCTTTTTTATTCACTTGGAAGGGAATTGACAATATGGGTACAGGCTACATCAATTAAATGAAATACTTGTTCAAAGCCCTCTTCCCCACCAAAATAAGGGTCTGGAACTTCTAGGTCTTTTCCTGGATGGCTTGCGTTGAGCAGCAAGTCTACTTTTTTTCGATCTTCTTCATCGCGAGCCAATGCCAGTACATCTTCCAGATTGCTTCGGTCCATGACATAAATACTGTCGAAGTGATCAAAATCATCTACAGAAAAAGGACGCGCATGAATGCCGTCCATATTGATCTGGTGTTTTTTAGCAGTTCTTAAGCTGCGCATATCAGGACGTTCGCCACGGTGAAAGGCCGAAGTTCCAGCTGAATCTACTTGATGTTCAGTACCCTGAATTTTGTTTCTAAAGATGCCTTCGGCCAAAGGGGAACGGCAGATATTGCCCAGACATACCATTAAAATGCGCATGAGAATGCAGTTTGAGAGATCACCACTCAAATATAAGGGTCAACGGCGGCCGGCGCGATCGATTTCTCTCTGAATGCTCTTCTCCTTTAAGCTGTGCCGCTTGTCGTGCATTTTTCTACCTCGCGCCAAAGCAATTTCCAATTTCGCCAATCCTCGATCATTGATAAAGAGTAATAAAGGTACCAGCGCTATACCTACATCTTTAATCTTTGATTCAATCCGTCTCAGCTCTTTTTTGGAAAGTAGCAATTTGCGATGTCGCAATGGATCGTGGTTGTTGATGTTGCCAAAGCTGTACTCCTGTATGGTCATCTGACGAACGTAGAGTTCACCATCTTGGAAGTAGGCGTAACTCTCTGCTATGGAGGCCTTACCTTCTCGCAGGGCCTTAATCTCCGTTCCGAGCAATACAATGCCAGCCGTAAAACGCTCCAGAATTTCATATTCGAAGCGAGCCTTACGGTTCTGAATGCGAATGTCAGATTTTACCTTGGCCATGATCAAGCGTTCCCGCTATTGTGAATTGGCAAAGGTGAGAAGCTTTTCCCGAATGCCTTTAAGGCTCTACAAATTTGATTTGTTCGATGCGCTCAATGGGGATGGCCATCCCAGCCTTCAGCAAGACCTTGGCTTCAGTAACAGCCCAAATGGTAGTGTAAACTGCTTTGTTCCCCTCGCTGTCTACAAAATGGATGAGCACTTTCTGTTTGTCGAGATTTCCCAAGGTATTGGCCTGTTGTAAGGTAGCAGACCGCATGTGTCGCATTTCGGCATTCTGAAGAACTTCACCTTTGGGGAAAGAAAGCTTTGAAATGGTTTCTTTTTCGATTAATGGGAGTGTGGTGGTAGACATTTTTCAAGTGATTTAATCTGTAGTATATAACGAAGAATAAAGGAAATCTGTTCTGATGATGGACAAAAAAAGCCCGGAGGACATCCGGGCTGAAGCGATATGTTAATGAAGACTAGCTATTCAGCAATCAAGCCGTCTTTTTTCATTCTGCTAATAATGGCAACCGTATATTCTTTGGTTACTTTCTCTAGGTCAGAAGGGTTCACAGTAGTGGATTGCGCAGACCAAATAAGCTCTTGCGTATTCACATCATAGAGATTGGTCTCATAAAAGTACTTTTTGTCTTCAGTGTAGTATCCGGGCTGGTACATATAAGCTCCGCGCGCAGAATAATAAGGGTAATATCCGCCATAGAACCCATAACTCATAGGGGCATAGCTTCCACTTCCTTGCACATAGCGCGTTTCACTTTGTTCATCTACCAAGGCAATGGTCATTACCAAATCAGCACCTGATTTTTTAATCAGTTCCATCAGTACTTCTTTACGCGCTAGTTGCTCCTGTTCAGTTCCCTTGATCAAATTGGCAGGAAACACATCTATGCTCTTGGTGGCTTTCAATCCGCGTTTGTTGGCTTCTGCAGCCATGGCAGCTTCTACAGATTGTCTCACCGTCATCCTGTCTGTAATGCCTAAGATGAAAAGGTGTTCGCGTTCCTGTGGACTTACCTTGGGATTGAGAAAACTAGCAGTTACATGGGTGCTTGAGCCACAAGATGCAACAAGGGCAAAGAGTACAAGCGCAAGTACTTTTTTCACTTTTCAAATTTTTACAAATGTAGCGGGTGTACAGTTGAGCGTATTTAAATATTTTGTGGTATTAAATTTTCACTGCACTGAAAATCCCTCGACTGGAGTAAATTCCAAAAATGGGAATAAAAATATCTGACTGTTTTTATCGTGTGATTTGTATATCAGTATATTAGCCGACCACAGGGAAGGGGTATAACTGTTGCTAAAGCAGGGCAGAGAACTCGCTGATTTATGAAGAGATACACGCTTTTGGTTTGGCTACTGATGGTTTCAGTGGTAAATCTTTTTGCTGAAGGGATAGAAGAAATTCGTCCATTTTCTGCTGCAAAAGGAGAATTGAACCCATGGGATTGGGGGGGTCGTTTCTTTGGATAATGCGAATTGGAATGATGGCTTGGGTACAGCGTATTGCTGATTCCTACAGAAGAACCGGCCAATATGGCGCTAGTGAAGAATGGTATGCTCGCGTGGTTCAGTTTCAGGATATTGATCCGGTCAACTATTACTATTATGCAAAGGCGCTAAGTACCAATAAGAAACACGAGCAAGCTGCGGAATGGTTCAAGCGCTATGCCGAGGCCAGTTCAAAAGATAAAAGAGCCAAAGAGCTGAACAAGATTGTAGATATCATGCAAAAGAATCCTGAGTTGGTCATCGAGGTAGGTAGTCATACCGATAGCCGAGGATCTGATGCCTACAACC
>CAZDPF010000059.1:0-12959 GCA_964507215.1 uncultured Chryseobacterium sp.
CAGCTCATCATTAAAACACCTCCTATTTTCCAATACTTCATGCGCTGTTTTGTTAAATGCTGTCTTTTTTCTTTAAAGCAAGGAAAATGGATAGATAAATAATGATATTCATCCCCATTACAAAGCCCAAGTTGGCGGGCATGCTGTTCATGATCTCACCAATTAGTCGACCCTCTTCCATAAGTTCTTCGTTATAGAAGTCGAGCATCTTTAAAGCGCTCTTGGTGACCCCCATTGTTTCGGTAGGATCCATGGTTTGTGTGATGGTGGTGGTTTGTGTGACGGAATCAACCACCGTTTCCATGTTCATTTTTGGGACATAGGCTATAACACTTTCTAAATCATCTCGGAGTGAATCATTTTCACCTATAACGGCATAGTCCTGTATTCTAGAAAGGCCTTCCGTTCCCCATCTGCCAAGTGTAAGAAAGCTGAGCAGTTCCATCCCCCAGTTATCTATTTTAGTGATCACACCGGCCAACATGATTTGCGGCATCAACACAATAGGAACCACAGTCATCACCTTTTCCGTGTTGTCGAATATTGCACTGAGAAGAAGGCCCAGCAAGGTGGCTGATATGGCCAGGAAAAGCATAAAGAAAAGCGCTCCACCAAATGATTGCTGGTAAATCTCATCAAAGCCTTCAGATGAGAAGAGGCGAAAACGAAAAAAGATGATCGATTCAAATATCAACAGCTGAATAAATGAAATGACGGAGAGAACACTTATTTTGGATAGAATATAAGAGTCTATCCAAAGATTGAACATTCTTTCGCGTTTGTAGATAGACTGTTCGCCTACTATTTCTTTAGCGGCATTGCTCACCCCAAACCAGATAGAAGCAATAGCCATTAGGAAGATAACGCCGAGCTGGAAATCGCTGAAAATAATAGAAATAAGCAGAGCGATAATGAGGGGTTGCGCTACAAGTAGTGCAATATTTCCCCGATCATTGAGTTTGATTTGAAAATAGCGCTTGGTGAGCCATATGTATTGATGGAGGAACGAATCTTTCTTTTTGATGATTTGTCCAGATTCTGATTTCTTATACTTTTTACTATCGTCGGAAGAAGATCGCAATTTTTCATAGTGATTCTCGGCGAGCTTACGGTCGCTTAGAAGTCCGTACACTTCAGTAATGCTTTCCTTCTGAAACTCTTTAAGCATCCTGTCTCGATGTCCGTAGAACACAAAGTAGCCGCCGGCGCCGAGAAATACTACATCGTCTACATAGTTTAAATCTTCAGGCTTATGGGTCACCATAATGATGGTGGTACCTGACTTTTTGAGATTGTTTAGTTTAGTTAAAAATTCATGTATTGATTCAGGATCAAGAGGGGAAGTAGGTTCATCTAAGAACAAGATGGAGGGATCAGTAAGTAATTCTACGGCAATACTCAATCTCTTCCGTTCTCCACCACTTAAAGAATGGACATGTTTTCTATAGATGGTTTTAACTTTATCATCATCAAATAGACTGAGCAATACGGAGAACACTTTCTTTTCGATTTCCTCATCGTCAAGATCTTTGGGTAAGCGCAATTTTGCAGCAAAGCGCATGGTTTGTTCAACGGTGAGATCTCTATGAATAATGTCATCTTGTGGCACGTAGCCTATTTTCTTTTTGACAAGGTTGTAGTGTTTAACTAGATCTAAACCGTGTATTAGAACCTGACCATCAGAAGCCGGATTGTCGCCATTGAGAACTTTGAGGAGAGTAGATTTACCGCAACCTGAGGGCCCCATTACTGCGATAAACTTAGAATAGGCCACCTTGAGGTCTAATTTCTTAAGACCCACATAGCCATTGGCATACTTTTTCTCAACGCCATTGGCTTCAATAGCCACTTCTTGTCTTAGATCGCGATATCCTTCTTCGAGATTGAATTGATGCAGGCAGATAAAAATGTTATCTGAGGCACTGAGCCTGTGTTTATCCCGAATGCGAACATCATTGACGTACACACCATTCTTACTTCTGAGGTCTATGATGAACCAAGCACCGTTTTCTCTTACGAGTTCAGCATGCCATCGTCCTACTGTGCGATCGTTGGGGTCAGTAACGATATCGTTATCAGCGCTTCGGCCTATACGGATCTTGTCAGCGGCGGCCAGCTTGGCCAAAAACAACTTGCTCAATTCATTTGCTCCCATTAGGATAGTGTTAGTGTGTTCTTGTTCTTGCGATGGGGATATAGGTGGGAAGGCACATGAAAGCCATGGAAATCGTCTTTGTCAGGAACGCAGAATATATCCGTGGCCAAAAGCGGTTAAAGTCCGTTTTCGATATAGTAGTTGATGCAGTTAATGCGATCGTCGAGGTACGGATGGGTGCGGGAGAATTTTGCGAGCTCATCCTTTTCTGTTTCTGCACCCATAGCGATGAGCCGCTTGAAGAAATCTGCAAACTTCGACTGATCAAAACCAGCTGCGGTGGCAATAGCGAAGGCATTCTTGTCTGCTTCATACTCATCTACCTGACCGAATGGCGTTTCCATCATTAAAGAAATATCGGTAGCTAAGTCTGTCAATTCTTCTAAACCATAACTGGAGCCGAGCATCTGTATGGCCAGCATTTTCTTAATGCTTCTAATGGTGTGCTCCATATCTACATGGCTTACTTCATGCGCCACTATAAAGGCGAGTTCATCTATAGATTGTACAAAGCCTAAAAGGCCGGTACTGATATAAATGTAACCACCAGCATGTGCAAAGGCATTGAGCTCATCCGACTCATAAATGGTTAAAGTGTATACCACATCATTTCTTCGGATGTAGGGTTCAATCACCTTGGAGGTGAGCATTTGTCTTAGACCATTTTCGAATAATGGATTGGCCACGAAGGACTACTCTTAGCTAATCTGCTCCCGCATGCTTTGTCCGAGCTCCATTTCTTCTTCTACGGTAAGCGTGATGCTGGCATCAACGGCCTTGTTTTCGAGCACCCTTAATTTGGCCATGTATCCGTCAAGTCCGCTTCCGCAGTTACTAAAGACATCATATTGCTTTTGTGCCTCTTCATAGGCTTCTAATAGGCCTCCATTTTGTGCGCTTATTATTCCAGTAGCACACAGGAAAAGAACTACGCTTTTAATTGTTTTCATTTTTCGGTTGTTTAGGTTATCGTCCATATATGAGGTCGCCAGGTGTTTTTCTTTTAATCTTCTGGTGAATCATTTGTGTAATAATACCCAAGGGTAGCATGACGAACATGATGACGTGCCACGCACCAATTTGCAGAGCAAACAAATCCTTACTATTAATGCCCTGCACCAGTTCATTTCCAAAAAATAGGATACATAATGCTGAGCCGCTCACTTTAGCCAGAAGAAAACTGATCAGGAAGACAGCCAAATTGATGAGGAGTGCAATGCCGGCATAAACCAGTAGTATATCTCTATTTGACAAGCCGAAGGCTTTTAAAGTGCCTAGGCTGGCCGCATTTCTATCAATATGTTCTATAATGGTTTTGGAAATGATATAGACAATAATAATTACGGTAAACAAAGACAATACAATGCTGAGCATAGTGGATATACTGTTGAAGATGTTGAAGTTCTTAGCAGATTCAATATCATTGAGTTCTACTTCCAACTCAAAGGCACTTTCGAGGTAAGAGGATAAAGCCGGAATGGAGTCTAAGCTGGCCATTTCGAGCACAAGAAAGTCGTCACGTGTGGCCCCTCGTTCCCCGATATAAACTTTGTCGAACGGAAAGCTGTAGCTTACTTCTATTTCACGAAAGGCCTGTGCTAAATGTGATTGCGCTTCCTCCGCTTCTTTTCTTGATGAAAAGAGTCCATGCAATTCATATCCCTTGGCATGTCGGTCAATGTTCTTGACAATTTTGAACGTATGTTCCAATTGATTTTGACGCAATTTTTCTTGAACGAATTCCACATCCAGAGGAGTGCGTAGGAAGGCTAGTACACTAGTTTGATATTCCTCATGATAGCTTCTATAGGCGCTTTTCTCATATCTATTGGTGATGTTGTAAAAGGCCAATGGCGAAAAGAGAACATCTGCTTTGTCTGGAAGACTTGCGCAAACTGCGGCTATGGGAATGGGTACGGTAGAAAGGGTTTTTCCTGAAGAATTTTCTACAAAATGTAGTTCTGTGGGAAAGGGTTTATTGATGTCATATCCTAGTTCGGCCAAGAAGGCAACAGATACCACACAGGCCCACGGGGCATCCTCTAAGCGCACAAGTTTTTCCTTGGTCAATAGGAGTTCGCTTTTGGCGTCGCGAAAAAGAAATTGATATAGCGAACGCTGCGGATCAATCAAACGTGCTTTGGCGCGAATAGCCGCTGTGCCATCGCCAGTAAAAGGCAAATAGCCAATAGGAACAAAATAGTGCGATGTTAAGAGCATGCGCTCTTTGAACTGATCATCTGAAAGGGCATTGTTTAAAGTGCCGATGAATTTGTCATCGGCTTTATAAGAAGGAATGGTCAAAGAGAGATAACGAATAAACGGACTATCCATCCGCTTGGCCAACAGCTCTTTACTGCCTGCGCTGAACCCCATAGACCAAAGAGCCATGAACATCACCCCGATAATACCGAGTAGTAGTCCAAACCTCTTCAGAAATGAACGCAGCTCAGGTGCGAAGAAAATCTTAATGAAAGACGGAAGGTGCATATCAGTTGTCTCGGATGGCTTCTTTTAAAAGAGTGACCAAATCATGGGGTGGGATGGGCTGTTGAGAGGAGGAATTATTCCATTTTTCTCCCGCTCGATTGAAGAATGAAGCATGGTCTACTACCCCCATGGAATGGGTAACCTCAGAAGATTCTACCAGCTCTTTTCGAATGAGAATAATGGTATCAGCATATTTTACGGCCAGATCAATATCATGCGAAACAATCACCGCTGTTCTGTTATCATTTTTAACAATTTCGGCAAGCGTTTGCAGTAATTTTTGAGCATTATTGTAATCTAGATTACCAGTGGGTTCATCAGCAAACAGAATGCTGTAGTCTGTACCAAGAGCCCTACAAAAGGCCAGTCGCTGTCTTTGGCCGCCCGACATTTCCACCACTTTCTTTCCGTTAACGATTTCTTTCACAAAATCTTTAGGAAACATTTTGCTCAATAACTGTCTTGCTTTTAATCTGGCCTCATCTAGGCGTTTACCATGAAGTACCTGACTGATACTTGCGTTTTCGTAAGCCGTGAGGTTGAGAAAGAGATTGGTACTTTGGAAAATAAAGCTCAGGTACTTTTTTCTAAAGTTGGCTTGATCCTGTTCTTTTTTAGACCAGATAGAAGTCAAATCTTCAGTGCCCGTTTGGCCATGAAAAGTCATCACAGAATTGTTAGAACAAACTATGGTGTTATTCATAAGGCCCAGGGTTTCCAGTATAGTACTCTTGCCTACGCCAGAGGCGCCCACAATGAAGTACACCTGTCCCCGATAAATATTGAGCTCATCCAGTTGAAGAACAGGACGGGTACTGCTTCGGTACTGACAATGTATATTTCTTACCTCATACAGAATCTCCTTATCCATTGCCTGGAATCTTTTCTAGCGGTACCCAGTAGTAGAACTGATCGTTTAGTTTGAAACGGTCTTCTTCTAGGTTACTCTTGTTGAAGAGGGCAACGGAATTTTGAAATTGTAAGATAAATTTGGGCAATTGCGGATGGTTGGAATTGGGAATATCCTTAAGTGGGATATCGCGTAGGTTTCCATATTCTCCTTTGTCATCGAAAGGCACACCCAACAGAATTGTCCATATCTCAGATAATGTTTTTTGTTCTACCCGTTCGTCGGATGTTTCTCCGAGTGCAGCTTTTGTTTGGGCAATAAGGCCATTATAAATTTGAATTTTGGCTTCGGCATTGGATGCTTGTGGATCAATTTCATCAAATACTTCAATCATGCCATCCACTTCCTCATCTGATAAGAAAACCACGGGAACAAAACAGGGTAGGGGAGCATTGTAAAAGCGGGTTTTGGTAAATCCTCTTACAGAGAATTGTGAAAACTGCTGCATGGCCAGGTCGATCTCGTCGTCAGACATGCCGTTGCTTTTCAAATAGTCTCTCAAGTTTTCTTTATCGGCATCTTCAAATTTGTCGCTGCCTTCAATCTTGAGATTACCAGTCTTGATGTAGTCTGTATAGTTGACAATCTGTTGGTCTATGGCGGCCAGGTATTGGTCTAACGACTCTGTGATGTTTTCATTCAAAGTGGCAAGCGGCATGGCTTCATTGTCATTGGCATGAATAAAACGGCCAAAGCCCCCTTCGGCGTAGATTTCAATCTGCTTGGGATTGCTGGGGTTTTTGAATTTAAGCTCATAGGTATTCGCCCGATTGTCTACCATCATCAATTGGGGAACCAATTCTTGTTTGCGCTCGCTCAAAACACCCAGTTCGCGCACCATATCTTGGGCGTCATTGTTGAAGTCTGTGTAGGCGGGTTGGGGACCAAAGAATACTTGAAAGGCTACCAGATTGGCGTGCATTTGGGCCATGGCAGCTGTGACCATTTGCAAGTTCAATCCACGCTCATCCTCTCGGGCGTTTCCGGCATCGCCAATCAACACAACGATATTGGATTCATCTGGTCGCATGCCAGATTCTTTCAAGCCTCGAAGTACTCCGTTGTACTGCGATTCCCAGCGCGTTTTGCCGGCACTTGCACTACTTACCGTAGCTAAAAAATTGAAAATATCTTGTTCATTCGGACTGAGGGGTGCGATTTCAAAATCTTTCTCTCCATCGGCATAATCGCGATAAACAGCTAGTCCGAACTTGATGGCCTTTTTGTGTCTTTCTTTATTGAGTGCGATGATATTTTCGATACCCTTTTTCACGGCTGGGAAGAAATCAGACATGGAGGAGGTAGCGTCTACTACAAAAAGCACGTTGATATTATTGCGTTTCGATTTCAACTTCTCGACATTCATCTTCATTTCTGCGATGTTCTTGTCGATTTCCTCTCCTGCTCCTTTCACAGAACCAAGCGTAGCAACTTGTTTGATATCACTACCCTCCACATTTTTGAGTACCGGCATGCGCATCATATAGTTGACTTTGCGCTTTTCCGTTACTTCCAGTTTATAAATAGCTTCAGTGGGGTCATCTGTTCCGAGGCTGACAAACGCATCTAGTTCGCTGCTTTTAATAAAAACTGGAATTTTCTTTTGCGAATAGACTTCTTGAAAGTCGCTACCATGACTGGTTTCCAAACATACCCGGGTGTCCCAATCGGTAATGTTCAAATCGGGCATCCATCCATTTACATTATTCTGTCTGTTCACCAATGAGAGGCCGTCTATTTTATCATTGACGGCAAGCAGTTTAATGCCACTCGATTCCTTGAGTACATAGCGTATTTCGAGTTTCTTTTCTTCCCTAAGGGCGTTCCGTTTCTCTGGGTCTGCATAGAACATGTATTTATCTATTTGAGCCCCTTTCTCAGCGGCCTTGGTCATCGCCTGTAATTCGGCTACATTGTCCATATTCACGAGTACCAAGCCTTTTTTAGTAATGGAATTGGCGTTGGATATAGCGTGGTCTGTGATGAGCATGTTTTTAGCGGGTACCCAGCCCAGCTCTACGTAGGTCATCTCTCCACCTTCTGCCGCTTCATAGGCGGCCACCTTGAGCCAGTTGGAGGCATCTTTATCCAATACATAAACCTGCTCCATAAACTCCAGCATTCTGCTTTTTTTCAATCCATTGGGCGAGGAATAAATGGGGTTCTTGGTGCGATCACTATAGATCTTCCAGTAATTATTTTGATCAGAGGCGCCTTTGTAATTGAAGGTGAGATTTTCTAGACTCGTCTTTCCATCATAAATGCTACGCACAAAATCAGCATTCACAAAGCCTTTGAGTTCTAAAGGGCGTGGCAGGCACGACTTACAACCCGAAGCTTGGGCTTGTAGTCCTGCGGTGAAAAGTGCAAGCCAAACGACGAATACTTTCATGCTGCTTTTTGCTGTCATCATTGAATGGTTCGTTTATGTAGTCCTTGTATGCTACAATTGAAGTTGCCGCTGAGTGCGATGGTTGTTGCGTCTGATTGGATGGCTTCTTGTGGATTGAGATAGAGGGTGACCTCCGCTGAGGCCAGCACTTTTCCGTCTCTTACCAATTGTCCGACGAGTAGAAACTTTTCGAGTAGATAGACACCCAATTGCTGTTTACCCCCCGCATTATAATCGCCCAAGAAGAAGTGCATTTTGGCATGCTTAGACAGTCCTCCATGCGTAGCTATGAGCGTGAACATGGTGTCGAGCTCAAAATTGGGAGAAGGAGAACTGGGATTACTCGTTCGAATGATCCGCTGATAGCTGTCTTTGGGCAGATTGGTGTATTCAAATACGGGTGAGCTACCATTGCTCACCATGACCAATGAGGGTCCATTTGAATTGGCTACTACGGAATCCACCAGTTGAACCAAACGCGTTCTGTTGCCTTGGTCGCTGATATCTACGTACACAATATTGCGCACTTGGGCTTGGATCTGCAGCAAGAAGAGGCTTGAAATGCAGAATAGAAATGCCTTCCTCATTTTGAACGGTATTCTATTTTCCAATAGCGATTGTTCACAATGGTGGGCTTGCTCACCAATTCGAAGGTTTTCCCCTCATTCATATTATCGATGCGAAGCTTCGTACTTAGGGCAGAGAAGCCTTCAAATTCTTCCCCATCCACAAAAAACTTGGGACTTTCAGGCAAGCTATTCATACTGAGTTCTTGCAATTCTTGGGAGGCCGAGCGATCGCGCGGATTTTGACCAAAGCGTTGGGCTGCTGAGCCGAGCTGCACGGCTAGGGATTCCGTTTCTTTTGCACTTTCTACGCAATTTGGAATCACCCGGGTTCCATTTTGGGGATAGGCAATAGGGCTCATTTCTCCCTGTTGAATCCATACATCTACGGTTTTACCTCCGAACGGTTTGACATCCCATTTCAATTGGCCTTTTTCAAAAGGACCTTGTTTACCGGTTATAGAAACGCTGAATACTTCATCGCCATAGTCATACGGATCTGTTATGGAAATGATCATCTGACAATTAGGGGTGAAGGCCACATTAATGTATCGGGCTTCGAGTTTGTGGGTGCAATTGGCCCCTTTAGCAGGCGCCTTCCCCTTGAGTGATAAATCGACGGCAGCGGTAATGGCCTCCGGTCCGCTATAGTCAGCAAGCACCACTTTGAAAGCCGTTAAGCCTTCCATTTCCGGACAGAAGAATATTTGCCCAGTGGCTTGATCAAACGGAAATTCCCGCTCATCATTGGCGCGGTAAAGCGCTTCTATCCTATTGGGTTCAATGGCTGTTTCGGTTCCACCATCGATGATAGATCCAACAATGAAATAAGCCTGATCTCTCTCTTCAACCCGCACACGTGCTTCAATGTCTGCGAATTCCTGGTTGATGGGCTCTTCTTTTTCTGCTGAATCTTCCTGATTTTGCCACCAGAGAACTCCACCGATCAAACCGATGATGACCACCGCTAAGACGATCAACATTGCAGACGATTTTTTCTTAGGGGGTGGGGCTGGACTAGCGGGTTTTTCCTGATGCGGCCTTTGCGTGGAAGCGGCTTGTGCTGGCGTCTCTTTTGGGGGAACGGGAGCCATTTTAGGCTCAGGAGGTGAGGCCTTATCTCGTTGGATATTGACGGTAGGCGTATCTTCCTTGGGCTGCTTGAAATCTTCCGGTCGTATGAATTGTGTTTGATCACTGTCTGCTTTAGGCGGAACTGCAGATACGTGTACGGTTTTATCAGTATCGGATGTGGGCTGATCAGCTTCCTCCTTTCCGCTAAAGAGGGCTATATTTTGGGATTCACACTTTGGGCAATCGATGGTAAAATCATCACCATCAAAAACATTGTTGCAGTTATGACAAGTGTATTTCAAGGGAGTCAGGAGTTTAGAGGTAATACTTCAGCCCAAAACCAAAGGAGAGAAAACCCCATGAGCGGCTTTCGGCGATGTTCACCATGGCATAGTCTACTACGTTTAATGCACTGCTGATGATCTCACTTTGATTAGGAGCAAAAACAGCGCTTCCACTATTGTTCTGTGCGATGATTTCAAGACTCAGACGCTGATTCAGGTGGATGTCTATACTCACACCAACTTGCAGCCAATTAGGCAAACTTTGCATGACCAGTTCATCATCTGCTACGCCCAAAGTCTGATCTGATACAAAGCCATATTCCTCAACATCATAGAGGCTCAGGTTTCCATATTGTGCATAAGTGCCCCAATACGATGCAGATTGGGCTTGAAGACTAAAGCTTCCGGTGTTGGAGAGGCCCGTATTGTAACTAATGAATGCGCCTAGGGATAAGTACTTCCATAATTTATATTGCAAGTTCAATCCAAGGCCAGCATAAATGACTTGTGCACTTGTGCTTTCTGTCAAGGAACGCAAAGAAGAGCCATGGGTGTAAACATCACCATCTGCGTCTACACTTTCATAGCTGCTTTGGTGCTCAGTGGCGGTATATGATCCGGTAAAACTTCGCATCCCAGCCCTGGCATCCAATGCCAAAAACAAGCGATCTCTCTTGTTCATCAAGCGATAACCAGCCAGAATGCGGACATCCGTAATCGCTTGACTTCCACTCACGGCTTTTGTGTCAGAATGGTTCGAAGGAATTGTGAAATCATCATTTAGCGAACCCATTTCGTAATGTGCTCCTAGATAAAATCGCTTAGGTCGAAAGTGAACAGTAATGATTTCTTCCCCCAGACGCGCATTGGCACCAATTGCGCCATCAGCAATGAATCGGCTGTAAGAGCCCAGATATTCTGAGGAGGTACTGGCCACGTTGAGCACCTGATTTTCAGCAACATCACTGAGAACAACGGTTTTCCCCTCGGCAATTTTAACACTGTCGCCATTGACCACGAGAATGCGATTGAAGCCCTTGTCTTTTAACATCCCATCGGAGATGTCAATCCGCAGGAACTTGCCCTTCGGCTGATTGAGGCGAGATTCACGAACCAGCGCTTTTTTCAGCCCTTTATCAATTTCAACCACATAGTGCAAATCCATTTGCGTGCGATAAAAAAGATTCTCCGTACTGAGCTGTCCGAATTCTTTTACGACATCCACCTCGAAAACCAAGGTGGAATCATCCTCAATCTTGATCAGATTCAGGTTGTATGGACGGAAGGAGTAAGTGGTCATTGTGCCTCCCATATCATACATCATCATATTGTTGGTATACTCCTCAAGACTCACTTGTTGGTTGAAGGCATTGGAAGGCAAAATCTCATTGGCCAGCTGCACATCTTGGACAAAAAAACTCCGATAGCGATAGGCTTCGATCTCGTTTTTCATTCGTGCATTTTCACGAACCTTTTCAAGGGTTCTTAGCACTTCTAAAGAAGCTTTGTGAAACAGAGCTGGAACAACGGTGCTATCAAGAGATTGCGCCGTTCCAATTTGGCCGGCCGCTAGTAGGACCAGAAGTACGAAAACATGTTTTTTCATCTCAAAATGATTCTAGAGCGATATACATGTGTCTCCGTTTCAATCACCAATAGCACAGGTCCTCGGATATTGGGCGTAAGCCAGCGAACAAGCATGGGTTGGTCTTGATAATCTACCTTCAATTCTTGTCCTAACATGGTGTATGACTTCACAGAACGCACTTCGCGAGGATCGAGCCCTTGGATATTTACTTGCCCCTCACTCGGATTGGGATAAACAAGCAAGTGCTTTGTAGCGGCAATCTCATCCGCAGTGCCAATGGCGTTGAGCCTATTGGGGTAATAGGCAAAGGATCTGCAAGGAGTCCAGGGCTCATAGCTGCTGGCAGCAAAATAGATGTAGGTTGAAGTGTCGAGCGATTGATAATCAAAAAAGCGCAGGGTGTCCCACTGACTTACATAACTCAACTGTCCATCTTCTTTGGCAATTTGCCCCCAGCGCACGTATACCGTCTGATTGGGCACACCATTCAGTTGTGCAAGCAACAGAGCAGACGAGGAATTTTTAGGTAGAATGGTGACGGCCTCGGCTGCAGCGTTGCTACTGGGCGTGAAGTTCTCAGAGACGGTGCGTTCGCATCCGTTGGCATCGTTGGTTACTTGGAGGCTTATTTCCTGGGTGTTGCTTCCATTGACACTGCTGATGTAGGCGAATACAGCCTGCCCTTCATTGGCCTGATTAACGATACTCGAACCGTTGATAGACCAACTGTAGCTGTAGAATTCCCGATCATAATACACATCGGGTTGATTGAGGCGGATGGGTACATTTTCTTGTCCATCACAAAGGGCTAGAGCACCAGTGGCATCATGCAATTCAAAATCTAAACTGTATAAATCAAGCAGCTTTTCCGTTCCTTGATCATCCGTGTAAGGCCTTGCGTACACATATTTATCTAAGGTGTTGGACAAGACGCTTCCGCATGTATCGGTCGTGCGCAGGCGATATTGATAACTTCCTCTAGGAGCAAGATCAGCTTGAACTTGATCTAAATTCAAAGGATCAGCTCCTACCGTTTGCCAAGTATTGCCATTGTCAGTAGATCGCTCCCAAGAATAGGAAACACTGTATTTGCTGGGGTCTAAGCCCGAAAGCCCACCGCTAGGAGACTGATTTCTTGTGAGCTGGAATGATTCTGTGTAGCAAATAGAGTCCGCTGAGGAAGTGCTTATTTGTGCAGGCTGAAAATCAGCAGCCACCCAAATTTCAAAAACTTGCGAGAGGGCAGTATCTCCGCAGGCGTCATGCACTTCAGTCCGCAGGAAATGCTGTCCAGAAGTGTTAAAGGTCCACGAACCAGCGGGTAAAACTGCACTATTCGTTGTAGTAACCAAATTGCCGAGGGAGGAGCTGTTGGTGGAGACGTACCAATCATAGGTGTAGGCTGCACCAGACACATTTCCCCCTAAGTGGTTCACCCGAAGGGAATAATTTAACTGGCCACCATAGCAGAGGGTATCTCC
The DNA here is from genome assembly GCA_964507215.1 of uncultured Chryseobacterium sp. Classification (GTDB taxonomy): domain Bacteria; phylum Bacteroidota; class Bacteroidia; order Flavobacteriales; family Schleiferiaceae; genus RFXV01. Next base: position 12,941 of record CAZDPF010000059.1, read on the forward strand.
TATGCGCGAACTATTACCG
>CAZDPF010000060.1:0-12949 GCA_964507215.1 uncultured Chryseobacterium sp.
GGCCTTCTGGTGCTTGGTTGCCAACAATTGCCGCAAGCCGAGATGGCCTGCCATAGGAGCATATTGATTGTAACCTTCTTGTAAGGCTTCGTTCAAATGCTGTAGCAACAGAGGGTCTGGATGAAAATTGGGGAAACCCTGTGACAAATTGATGGCCTGATGTTGTTGGGCCAAAGCAGACATGACCGTGAAGATGGTGGTCTGTTGTTGCGGGAATTTCGATCGAATATTCATGCTTGTAAAGTAGCAATTGTGTAGGTGCCAAACTTCGTGCTGACCACTACCTTCGCGCTTTTGATGCACAAGGCAATTCTACTTCTTTTGTTGGCTTTTGGGGCTTGCTTATTTGGTCAAGCACCCCATCCTCCTATGGAATTGCCGCCTTTGCTATCTGGCACTTTCGGGGAACTGCGCTCCAATCATTTTCACGCTGGAATTGACATTAAAACAGGAGGTAAAGAAGGCCAGCCCGTTCGTGCAGTATGGGGAGGCCATGTGAGCAGAATTGCCGTTTCGCCCTATGGGTATGGCCACGCTTTGTACATCGACCATCCCAATGGAAAAACCACTGTTTACGCCCATCTACAACGCTTCAGTACTGAAATACAGGCCTATCTGCGGGAATTGCAATATGAGCGAAAATCATTTTCAGTTGATGTACAAGTAGCCCCGGGAAGACTGCCGGTTGCACAAGATGAACTTATTGGCTTGAGTGGAAATAGCGGCGGTTCAGGGGGACCGCATTTGCACTTTGAGATCAGAAAAAGCAGCAACCAACATCCGTTGAATCCCCTGCTGGAAGGCATAGAAAAAGAAGACAATATTGCCCCTACCATTCAGGGGGTTCGATTGGTACACATCGATGAGCGCTGGGAGGTGACCAAAGAAATAGATCTACATCCTAATACACTTTATCAAGTGCCCAATAGTGTTGGGATTGAAGTGAGAACCTTCGACCAACTTGATGGCGCCAACAACCGAAATGGTGTTTTCAGCATCGAAATGCTCGTAGATTCTCAAATAGTGTATCGCTTTGCGGTAGATGAATTGAGTTTTGATGAAAAGCGCTTTATCAATGCCCACGCGAACTATGCTGATAAGGCCTGTTGCAACACTTGGTGGCAACGGATGTACCAATTGCCTGGCAACCATTTACGCAATGTAGATGCCCGCATCAACCAGGGAATTATTGCGCTCGATAGTGGGGAAATTGCCGAAGTATTGGTGATTGTAAACGACGTAGCAGGAAATCGAAAACCCTTTCATTTTCAACTTCAAGGAAACGGTAAAGAGGTGGAACCCAAAGCAGGAGACTGGCTGAGTTACAGACAAGATCATCAGATTGCTTTTGACAAGCTCAAAGCCTATCTCCCCCACGGTGTGCTGTACAAAGACGAACGCATGATGGGCAAAACCCTACCCGCTGCTTCGGGTATTTTCGGCTCAGTGTATCAATTGCTTTCAGACAGCGTTCCAGCGCATGAATACTTTAGTCTCCAATTGCCATTGGATGAAGTACCTGCAAAATATCGAGCTAAAAGTTTGGTGGTTTCCATCAATCGCTCTGGAAAATGGTCTTCAGAAGGAGGGCAGGTAGATGGAAAGGTCATCAAAGTAAGGGTGAGACAATTCGGAAAATTTGGTGTAGCCGTAGACAGCATCCCCCCACACATCAGAACCATTGGTTTTCAATCGGGTGCAGATTTATCAAAGGCAGATGGTATTGAATTCCGTGCTTCAGACAATTTGAGTGGTATTGAAGAGTACCATGCGGAAATAGACGGAAAGTGGCATTTGGTAACGTATGATTACAAAACTGCACGCTTCTATTTACCGTTTGAGGGCCGCATAGGCTCAGGCACTCATCAATTGGTCTTTAGCGTAACAGACGGCGTTGGCAACCGATCAGAATTCCGTGCGTCTTTTGTTCTTTAACTATACCAAAACAAGCCTATCGCAGTTCATACCTTTACAGTCCATGTTATTGCGCCTTCCCTCTTTGTGGCTTTTGCCTTTTGCACTTTGTTGTTTCTCATGGAGCAGCCAAGCACAAAATGCCATTCAACTCAGTGGCGTGGTCTTTACCAGTGATTCTATTCCGCAGTTTATTCCCTATGCGTATGCCCGTGTAGGCGCCCGAAATATGGGAGCTGTAGCTGATGAAGAAGGCTTTTTCAGCATGGCCGTCTTGGGTGGAGATACCGTTCAGTTTTCTCATTTGGGCTTTCAAACGCAAAAGCTCTACGTTCCTGACTCATTGGAGAAGAATAGATACCTCGTGCAGGTGTTCCTCAAAAGAGATACCGCCATGCTGGCCGAAGTAACGCTCTATCCGTGGCCAACGCCTGACCGGTTCAAGAGTTACTTCATGAATATGCAAACCGAAACCACTTTGCTGGATGTTGCCCAACGCAATCTGGCCGTGCAATCGCTGCGAGAAAGAGCAGCCAGCATGGGCTATGATGGTGCTGAAATTCAAGAAGTGGCCATTAAAATGCAAGAACAAAATCTCTACAGCGGCGGAAGATATTACGGTGCAGATGGCGGTGCTGCCATTTTAGGTGCCTTTACCAATCCATTTGCCTGGGCGCAGTTTTTCGATTCGCTCAAAAAGAAAAAGAAGTAATCGCCTGTGCGCGCACTGATCGTCCTCCTGTCATTCGCCCTTTTTAGCCTCAATATTTTCGGCCAATCTGCTCCAGCTATTGTGAGTGGAAAGGTGATGGACGTGAACGGAGAAGCCCTGCCCGGCGCAGCGGTAAAATGCGGAAATGTGGTGGTGCTTACTGATGAAGAAGGCCGGTATTCGCTTGAACAACAAGCCGGAGATTATTGGTTGCGTACGCGCTCTGTTGGTTTCTTGCCTGATTCTATGCGCATTTCTTTGCTTGAACAGCAGCGCTATGTATTCAATTTTCGCCTAAAACGCGCTGATGAAATATTGCGCGGGGTAGACATAGTGGATGAGCGCAGCCGAGAAGACAGTAAAACCGAGCTCGACGCAAAGAGCTTGGAGTTTCAAACAGGTCCGCAACAGGGTGTAGAAGGCTTGATTAAAACGCTTCCGGGGGTTGTGTCTAATACAGAGCTGAGTTCGCAATACAGCGTGAGAGGAGGAAACTTTGACGAAAACCTTGTTTATGTCAACGGCATTGAAGTTTACCGACCGTTCTTGGCGCGCGCCGGACAGCAAGAAGGATTGAGCTTTATCAATCCCTATATGGTGGGGAATATCGAGTTTTCGGCGGGCGGATTTGAAGCCAGCTACGGCGACCGGATGAGTTCAGTGTTGGATATTCAGTACCGTGAGCCCGAAGACTTTCGTTTGCAAGCAGAAGCCAGTTTGCTCGGTGGTGCTTTAACCATTGACGGCATCGACAAACAAAAGAAACTACGGGCCATGGTTGGAGGGAGGTACCGAACCAATCAGCTCTTGCTCGGAAGTTTAGATACCGATGCCGATTTCAGACCGCAGTTCTATGACTTACAAACGTATCTCTCCTATCAATTAACCGATGAGTGGGAGTTGAGCGTGCTGGGCAACTATGCGAACAATTTGTACGAAGTGGTGCCCTCTACCCGAACTACAGATTTTGGCAATATCTCAGAAGCCCTCAGGCTCACCGTATTCTTCGATGGCATGGAGCGCTACACCTACGAAACGCTCTTTGGTGCCATTAGCGCCAAGAACCGCCCGAGTAAGCGCTTGGAATTGCAGTATACCGCTTCTGTCTATCAAACGGTTGAACAAGAATATTTTGATGTTATTGGCGCCTATCGCTTGGGCGAACTCGAACTCAATTTAGGCTCTGATGATTTTGGTGAAGTAGTAGTTGAAAGAGGGGTGGGCGAATTTCAGAACTACGCCCGAAATAAATTGGATGCCATCATCTTCAACTTTGAACACCGCGGTCAGTATTTCTTTGATGAAAGCGCGCTGAGCTGGGGGGTGAAGTATCAAAGAGACGACATTGTAGACCGCTACAAAGAATGGGAACGGATAGACTCAGCGGGATACAACATTCCGCACTTTCCGAGCAATAGTTTACCCGGACAAAATCCGGTGGTACCCTCCGATGAAATTCTTGTTTTCGAGCACTTCGACACCCGCGCTTCGGTGCAATCACATCGGGTAATGGCCTTTGTGCAAGACAGTAGGTCTTGGAAACTAGCAGACGGGGCACGTATTGCCTTGACTTCAGGAATCCGGGCCCATTATTGGAGCTTCAATAGACAAACCACCATTTCACCACGAGCCACCCTTTCCTACAAGCCCATTTCCAACCTCAATGCGGTTTGGCGATTGTCAGTCGGATGGTATCATCAACCCCCTATTTACCGAGAAATGCGGAGTTTGGAAGGGGGCATCAACCAGAATATCAGGGCGCAAGAGAGCATTCATTTTGTATTGGGCAATGATCTCAAATTGCGCATTTGGGACCGTCCGTTTAGATTGGTCACCGAAGCTTACTACAAGCAGCTCAACCACCTTATTCCTTACGAGCTCGACAATGTGCGTATACGGTACAGTGCAGTGAACAATGCCAGTGGATTTGCCACCGGTATAGATGCACGTATCAATGGCGAGTTTGTACCTGGAATTGATTCTTGGGCTAGCTTGGGTATCATGACCGTTCAAGAAGACATCCAAGGCGATGGTGCCGGATATATTCCTCGTCCCACTGACCGAAGGGTGAATTTCGGATTGTACTTCCAAGATTATCTCCCTGGCGACCCCAGTTTCCGAATGAGCTTGAGTTTGTTTTACGGCACCGGTTTTCCCTTTGGGGCCCCGCAAAGCGAGCGATCAGAACAGACCCTCCGCATACCTGATTACCGACGGGTGGATATTGGCTTTTTGAAAGTGTTGAAAGAACGCGGTAAGGATGCGAAGTGGAAATTTTTGAATGAATTTGAAACCGTTTGGGTGGGTGTGGAAGTCTTCAACATTTTGGAGATCAGAAATACGGTGAGCTATTTATGGGTGCGCGACATCAGCACGGCCAGACAATATGCGGTTCCCAATTACCTCACCAATAGATTGTTGAACGTTAAACTGGCTTTCACCCTCTAATGCGCATTGTTGGCACACTCCCCCACCCTCGTTTCAGAATTGTGGTGTACGAGTTAGATAAGCATCTCTATGTAGAGTTTGAAGCCGGCCCGATGAAACAGGGCTATAAATGGCCGAAAGCGAAGATGAATAGTTTAGGCACCGTGCAAGCCGCCATGGACGAAGACTTCCTTTTGGCGGTAGAAGAACGTTTCAATGCGATGTATGCAGATATGAAGCGTTTGCTAGACGCCCAAGATCAATAGGCGTTGTAATAGCCGTCTCTGAAATCATTTCTATTGCCCGAATGCCAAATATGCGGGGCTCCATGACCGCTGTACTGCGCAGGATGTATGGCAAAACTCAGTAAATCGCGAAGCTCTTGTGCTTGAATAGGTTTGTCAAGTGCCGATAAAACTGATCGCTTACCCTTGATCCGATCTCTTTCACTAAAACCCAAAGAGGCTGATACAACAATGATTCGAATGTCTTTCTGACTCATGGCCGATTCGCGTTCCCATTCTTCAATGAACTGCCATCCGTTGACCACTGGCATGTTCAAATCGAGCAAAATAGCATCTGGAAGCGTGCTGGGCTCTGAACGGTGACGGTACTGCAACTCATCCAAAGCCTCTCTCGCCCGAAGAAATGACTCCACTTTATCCCAACCGCTCACCTGTCTGAAGACCTGTTCTGCAGTGAGTTGAAAAATGGGATCATCATCTACTATCCAACCGCGCATAGCCATGGATTTAAATTACATCAAAAATGCTGAATATCAAAGCGTCAGAATATGACGGAAATCACCCCATCAGCTGATCCAAAGCATGAATCGTATCCTTACTATCCAATGTTTTAATCACTGCGGAAGGCCAATTAGACGGAAGAGGACAAGAAATCACAAGGGGCACTTTGGCCACCGGATGCTGTATGTTCAATTGCCAAGCCCACAGGCTGATACCCCCATCAGGATTGGATCTTTTGGCGCCATACTTCAAATCGCCTTTGATGGGTGCGCCCATAGCAGCAAGTTGTGCTCTAATTTGATGGTGTCTTCCTGTTTCTAAAGCCACAGCCAAGAGCGAATAGTGATCTAAACTGGCCAAAACCGAATAACGCAATCGCGCCTCCTTCGCGCCGTGGGCATCAGCTGCACAAACGAAGCTTTTGTTGCTTCGGGCATCTTTTCGCAAATAATGAATCAACACGCCTTCCTGAGGGCCTTTCCAAGTTTGGGTAATGGCCAGATAGATTTTTTGCCAAGTGCGTTCTTGGATGGCTTTAGACAGGCGAGCAGCTGCTTTAGAAGTTCGCGCAAATACCACAATTCCCCCAACGGGTCGGTCAATCCGATGCACTACCCCTAGGTAGACTTCTCCAGGCTTGTTGAATTTTTCTTTGAGATAGGCCTTCACCTCTTCCTCCAAACAAGAATCTCCTGTTCGATCTCCTTGAACCAATTCACCCGGCATCTTGGCCAGAATCAGTAAATGGTTGTCAATAAAGAGGATGCGGTCCTCAGTGATCAATATTGTTCGTTTTCATTGGGGAAATCGCCAGACTTCACATCTTCTCCATAGCGTTGAAGGGCCGCTGTGATGTCTTCAAAGAGATTCATATAACGGCGTAAAAATCGGGGAGAAAACTCATGGGTCATCCCGAGTACATCGTGGAGCACTAAAACCTGCCCATCAACCTCCCCTCCTGCCCCAATGCCAATGATTGGAATAGAAACAGATTGCGCAACCCGTTTTGCCAATTGCGCCGGAATCTTTTCCAATACAATGGCGAAGCAGCCCGTTTGCTCCAACAACATGGCGTCGCTCAAGAGTTTTTCCGCTTCTTCTTCTTCTTTGGCTCGAACAGAGTACGTACCAAATTTATAGATGCTTTGGGGGGTTAGGCCCAAATGACCCATTACCGGAATGCCAGCGGTGAGAATGCGTTCAATGGAAGTTTGAATTTCAGCACCTCCTTCTAATTTCACAGCGTGGCCACCACTTTCTTTCATGATGCGTATGGCCGAACTCAACGCTTCTTTAGAATTGCCTTGGTAGGTTCCAAATGGAAGATCAACCACCACCAGTGCACGTTCTACGGCCTTAACCACAGAGGAGGCATGGTAAATCATCTGGTCTAAAGTGATGGGCAAAGTGGTTTCGTGCCCTGCCATCACGTTGGAGGCAGAATCACCAACCAGAATAACATCTATTCCAGCTTGATCCACCATTTTGGCCAAGGTAAAATCATAGGCGGTGAGCATGGAGATCTTCTCTCCTCTCCGCTTCATTTCCTGAACCGATGCCGTGGTAACTTTCTTGAATTCCCTTGCGTGAACCGACATGTTAAGATAGACTGTTCCGCCAAAGCTATACAATATCTTTGGGCCCTTAGACGCTTCTACAACCATGATGCAAAGACTGCTGTTTGTTCTCAGTACCCTGCCACTTCTTTTTTCCTGCAACAATGATTTGAATGTAAATGACCAGTGGAGTGATATCACTGTGGTCTTTGGCCTTCTGGATGTTACCGCAGATACCAATTGGGTACGCATTCATCGGGCTTGGCTGGGAGAAGAGGAAATTCGCTTGGGGGCGGAATCGGCAGATTCACTTTATTACAGCCAAACGCTCAATGTTAGCCTAGAAGAACTCAATGCCAACGGCGAAGTAAGCCGAAGCCTTCCCTTGGAATACGATGACCAAAGTCGGCAAATGAATGATGGTTATTTCACCACTGACGGCTACCATCTGTACAGAACTACCGAAACCTTAATTGCAGACCGCACCTATCGCTTGCGCATCGACAAAAACAATGGCAATCCGGTGGTTTATTCTGAAACCGTTCTTCTCGATGACGATCTCAATATTGTTCGTCCTACCCTTGTTCAGCTCATAGCCCTAGAAGAAAATCAAACCTATTCAGTGGAATTCGACAGTCAGGAAGGTTCAAAGGTGTTTCAAACTTTTATGAAGCTGAAGTACAAAGAACATCCAGTGGGATTTCCCAATCAACTCACTTATCACTCAGCCACTGTTCGCCTGCCGGTCAAAGACGTGAACAATACCAATGGAGGTGTTCGTGTAATTGTAGGCTGGTCTACAGAGTCTTTCTTAGAAGGCATACGCCAAGCGGTTCCTTTGGATCCAAATGCACGTAGATACGTCACTGGTATTGACTTTGAAGTTTTGGCAGGCAATGAAGATTTGCATACCTACATCAATGTAAATCAACCGGCTACCGGAATTGTGAGCGAACGACCTGATTTTTCGAATATCGAAGGCGGTTATGGCTTGTTTGCATCTCGTGCACTCAACGGACGATACGACAAGCAATTCAATGAGTCTGGTCTGCTCACCTTGGTTTTGAACGACCTTACTTGTGACCGAAATTTTGTGCGCATTACCACTTCTGACACTTGTATCTGCAATGCAGGCAATTTAGACTGTCAGTAAGCACCAAAATCTGCCACATTGTCTTTCTTTTTACCGCATCGCCATTCTTCATGGCAGTTCATGCACTTGGCACACGCATTGACATGAGCGCAGCAGAATCTGCAAATTAATAAAGCCATGAGTAAAGTCATCGGAATCGACCTAGGGACCACCAATTCTTGTGTGGCCGTGATGGAGGGCAATGAGCCCGTGGTCATTCCCAACAGTGAGGGCCGCCGCACCACCCCGTCGATGGTGGCTTTTGTAGAAGGCGGAGAGCGCAAAGTTGGAGACCCAGCCAAGCGCCAAGCCATCACCAATCCTACCAAGACCATTTCTTCCATCAAACGTTTTATGGGCAAGTCTTACTCAGACTCGAGTATGGAAGCCCATCGCGTTCCTTACAAAGTAAACCAAGGTGACAATGACACCCCAAGGGTAGATATTGATGGTCGCCTGTACACGCCTCAGGAAATCTCTGCCATGATTCTTCAGAAAATGAAGAAAACCGCAGAAGACTATTTGGGCACTACCGTTACCGAAGCCGTTATCACGGTTCCCGCTTATTTCAATGATGCCGAGCGCCAAGCCACCAAAGAAGCCGGTGAAATTGCCGGTTTGAAAGTGCGACGCATCATCAACGAACCTACCGCCGCCGCCTTGGCCTACGGAATTGACAAAAAAGGACAGGACGAAAAAATTGTGGTTTTTGACTGTGGTGGAGGTACCCACGACGTTTCCATCTTGGAATTGGGCGATGGTGTATTCGAAGTAAAGTCTACCGATGGCGATGTGCACCTCGGTGGTGACGACTTCGACCAGAAAATCATCGATTGGTTGGCTGAAGAGTTCCGGCAGCAAGAAGACATGGATCTTCGCAAAGACCCAATGGCCCTTCAGCGCTTGAAAGAAGCTGCTGAAAAAGCTAAAATTGAACTCTCTAGCTCTACTTCAACAGAAATCAATCTGCCGTATATCACGGCTACCGCTAGCGGCCCCAAACACTTGGTGCGCAACCTCTCTCGCGCCCAGTTTGAGCAATTGGTACATGACCTAGTAGACCGTACCATTGAACCTTGCCGCTCAGCTTTGAAGAAAGCCGGCCTTGATACTTCGGATATTGATGAGGTGATTTTGGTAGGGGGCTCTACCCGTATTCCTGCCGTACAAGAAGCCGTGAAGAAATTCTTTGGTAAAGAGCCTTCTAAAGGAGTAAACCCTGATGAAGTGGTAGCCATTGGAGCAGCCATTCAAGGTGGAGTGTTGAGCGGCGATGTGAAAGACGTTCTTCTGCTCGATGTTACTCCTTTGGCTTTGGGAATCGAAACCATGGGAGGTGTTTTCACCAAATTGATCGAAAGCAATACCACCATCCCTACCAAGAAATCTGAAGTCTTCTCCACAGCGGCAGACAACCAGCCCAGCGTAGAGATACATGTGCTGCAAGGCGAACGCCCAATGGCCAAAGACAACAAAACCATCGGTCGCTTCCATTTAGACGGCATACCTCCTGCTCCTCGTGGCGTACCACAAATTGAGGTAACCTTTGATATTGATGCCAATGGCATCTTAAATGTCTCTGCCAAGGATAAAGCCTCAGGTAAAGAACAAAGCATTCGCATTGAAGCTTCATCAGGTCTTTCCAAAGACGAAATAGAAAAGATGAAGCAAGAAGCCGAAGCCAATGCAGATGCCGACAAAAAAGCAAAAGAGCGCGTTGATAAATTGAATCAAGCAGACAGCATGATTTTCCAAACGGAAAAGCAGCTGAAAGAATTTGGCGACAAGCTCTCAGCCGACAAGAAAGCTCCTATTGAGTCTGCACTTGAAGAATTGCGCAAAGCCCACCAAAGCCAAGAAATCACGGCTATTGATGCCGCAATGGAACGCATCAACGAGGCATGGAAAAATGCCAGCGAAGAGCTCTACAAAGCCCAACAAGAAGGTGGCGCTTCCGGTGCACAGGGGGCATCCAATGGAGCCGATAGTAGTGGAGATGCCGCCGATGTGACGGATGTGGAGTTTGAAGAAGTGAAAGACGACAAATAAGGTATTCCACAAGTAATTCCGAGCCGCCTCGACTTTATATCGAGGCGGTTTTTTTTATTCAAGAACATGAACTGACGTAAATTCAACGGTATGAAGAAGCAATATTCTACCGGACTGGTATTAAGCGGCGGCGGGGTGAGGGGCCTGGCCCATTTGGGCGTTTGGAAAGCACTTCAAGAACAGGGCATTGCGGTTCAAAGAATAGCCGGAACCAGTGCCGGATCATTGGTTGGAGCCTTCCTATCGGCAGGATTTGAACCAGAAGAAGTGCTCAAACTATTTGCTAAAAAAGGAATATTTGACTTTGCCCGGGTGCGCATACCAAGTAAAGGATTATTGGAATTGAAGGGCCTAGAGGATTTTTTAAAGGCTGAATTGCCCTATGAAAATATTGAAGACCTTCCAATTCCGCTCACGGTTACCGTTTCAGAAATTCAGGAAGGCAAAGTGTATTACTTCAACAAAGGACCTTTGGCCAAGCTCCTCACCGCTTCCAGTTGCATTCCTGTGCTCTTTGCCCCCATCGTTTGGAAAGATTTCTTACTGGTTGATGGCGGCTTGTTCGACAATTTACCGGTTCTGCCTATTCGCGATGAATGTGAAACCGTTATTGCGGTGAATGCCACGCCTACTGGTGAGGTTCGAAAGCTTCGGAACATTCTGGAGATTTCCCAAAGGGTATTTGAACTTGGCGCGGCCTCTGAATTGAGTAAAAGAGAAGCCGATGTACTCATCGAACCCAAAGGGCTTCTCAACATTCCCTTGCTCGATGGTAGAAAAGCCAGTGAGGCATTTCAAATGGGCTTTGACACGGCCATCCTCTCCCTGACTGAGAACAGTCCTTCTTGAGGAAAGCGGCAAGTCTAAGCGCCTACTCTCGAACCAAGCGCACAGAAAACCCATCGCGTAGACCACTAGCCGCAGGGCCCAAGCCGGCATTGTCGTAATCGAGGGCGAAATAGCGCACCAATCCGGGGAAAGGAACCGTAGTACTCCAAAAATGTCCGTTGGTACCCAGGCGGAAAAAACCACCCCAAGAAAGGCGCATTCCACCCGGACGCCCCATAAAGGCGCTGCTATCAGTTGCTCCAATATTGGGTTGTCTCCAGAACATTTCATTGGATTTCAAATAGCCCCCAGCCACGCTATCAACTCCGTAGCAATTTCGCAAGGCCATCCAATCAGCTTCCGTAGGAATTCTCCAACCTGCAGGTGCCAGTCCGTTGCTGTCTGACACTGCATAAAAATTGTAGAGCAAGCCATAAACAGCCTCATTCTCTTCATTATTGGAGTGATGACACCAACCACCGCTCGTGAGATTTGACCAATCTGTATTGGACTCTACATGAGGAATTGCGACCCCATTGCTGTAATGCTTCACCGCCAAGTTTGCGGTGGTCCACTTTACGCCACAAAAATCGCGGTATGTATAGGCATTGCCATCAAAATCTGTCATGAATGAATCTACTGTAAAGCTCAGCTCTTCACCATATGCTGTATCTACTGCATTGGCTGCAAAGGCGCGAACGAAGTAAGTAGTCCCACTGCTCAAATTTTCAATATCTGCCTTGATAATACCTCCGATTCGGGTATTCTTTATGTTGGCATTCCCATTTACTCCAGGCGTGGTACCCCAAGCAACGCCTTGTTGAAGTAGGGCATTGCCCCCGTCTTTGAGTACCGCTCCTGTTACTCGAACAGAATTACCAGTGGTGAAAACCACTTGGTTGGTGGTACTCACTTCAGGTGCAGTAGGCTCACAACATCCTTGTCCATAAAGCCAGCCGCCCAATACAAGTGGGGCAATTAGCAAACGGGAGAGGATATTCTTCATGGGTAAAATTTTTCGGCGTGAAAATAGACCTATTTTTATTGAATATAAGATTATATTAATGAATATCAGCTATTAATAATATAACAAATTCAATATTGTCAACTTTCTGTGCGCCAAGCTGTTTAAAAGAAAAAGTTTAGAAGAATGTTTTCCTTGTTCAAAAAAAGGTCAGAGATCGACAAGCTCAACGACACCTATTTGAAGCTCATGAAAGAGGCCCGGGAACTGTCGCAGCGCAATCGAACTGCGGGTGATGCCAAATACGCCGAGGCCGATGAAGTACTCAAGAAAATTGATGCCCTGAAAAAACAAGACTAACAAAATTTGCCCAGCGCAAAGGAATTATGCTCTTGTTCTGGCTGCTAAGATTTCCCACAGCCTTTCCACACGAACCTCCCAAGTATTGGCAAGGGCTTTCTGATAGCGGGGTTCTGGACTTTGGTTTTGATAGCTGTCAACCGCGAGGTCTATGGCTTGGGCGAATGCCTTGGCGTCATCCGCTAGATAAATCACGTCTTGAAACGACATGATGTCTGGCGAAAATGCGGTGGCCACCACTGGCCAAGTATCGGCGTATAG
>CAZDPF010000061.1:0-3600 GCA_964507215.1 uncultured Chryseobacterium sp.
TGTATGGAGAAGGGAATCCAGGCCTGCAAACCAGCCTGATGGGCCAGCATTTCTCGCAAGCTGATGCCTTCTTTGTTGCTGCCTTTGGTAGCAGGCAAAAGCTCTCCTAGCGTTTGGTCGAGTTGAATGACTCCTTCTTCGTACAGCTTCATAATGGCCGCTGTAGTAGCTGCTATTTTGGTGATGGACGCAAGATCATAGAGGTCATTGTTATGAACTGATTGATCTCCTTCGTAGGTATGCTTCCCAAAAGCGCGATGCATCACTACCACCCCTTTACGTGCGATCAATACTTGGGCACCGGGCATGGTGCCTTGGGCGATGGCAGTGTCTATCATTCCTGCAATACGCTGCAATTTGGCGCCATCCATCCCCACATCCTCAGCACTGCCCAATTTGAGAATATTGAAAGCGGTGGTTGGAATTCCTGATCCTGCGGGAAATGACTTTCCACTGCGCACCGGCAATTGTCCTTGTGCTGCTTTCGCACCAAAAAGCATTTGTACCACAGCCCTTTCAGTGGCCGGCATATTCTGGTAGGCCATTATTAAAGCTTCCGCTTGTTCAGCCTCTGGAAAATCGTTCAGGGCATAAGGGTTGCTCAGCATGGCCAATACAAAGCGATTTTGCAGTGATAAGCGATTGACGAATTGTTTGATATACCCTTCGGCTTTGTAAGATTTCCATGGAGAAGCGCCTTCTGTGTAATAGACTACCAACACGCGATTGTAGGCGGCCAATTGGCGAAGGATGTCGTTGGAATTATCGGCATTCAAATCAAAAACCTGGTATTCAGTATAGAACGACAATGGCTCGAGCAAGGCATCGCCAATTCCCTTGCCACAACGCACCACTGCTACTTGTTCGGTACTGGGCGACCACGGCAGTGCTTTATCTCTGTTGATCAACAAAGTGAGGGCTTGTTCTGCTGCTTTTTCATTCAGTCTGCCTACTTCCGTGGTGTTTAGGTCGTTGTGCAAGCCACTCATTGCAATAGGCTTCCACTTGGCCAGCCCTACTTTTTCTTTGGCCTTTAATATTCGAAGAACGCTCTGGTTGAGTTGTCGGAGTTTGGCTGTATCAGCCAGAACAGCCGCAACAATTTTATCGATTCCTTGCTCTACATGACGTGGAAACAACAATACATCATTGCCTGCCAAGAAAGCTCGGAGCTCCACTTCTCCTGCCGGAAGACCATCGCCCGCCCCGGACATATTTAAGGCGTCTGTAACTATTAATCCATTGAAATGCATGTTGTTGCGCAGGAGATCTTGCACTACTGCTTTAGACATGGAGGTGGGCTGCTGGCTTCCTGTAAGGGCTGGCATATTGAGGTGGGCAACCATGGTAGAGCTGATTCCGTGGGCTACCGCTCTTCTGAAAGGTTGGATTTCAATGGCTTCCAACTCTTCTTTACTCCTGCTTACGGTGGGCAGCGTTTTATGGGAATCAGAACGGGTGTCGCCATGACCAGGAAAGTGTTTCATGCAGCTAAGCACCCCAACATCTTCCATTCCTTTGGCCATAGCCAGCGCTCTTGGCAAGGCCTGCTCTAGGCGTTCTCCAAAACTTCGGGCGTTGATAATGGGATTTTCCGGATTGGTGTTAAGGTCCAATACCGGGGCGAAATTCCAGTGTACACCTAGGCGTTTGCACTGTTTTCCCATGGCCCTTCCCATATGGTAGATCAGTTGGGTATCAGCCACTGCACCCAAAGTCATGGCCCATGGAAACCGATCAGTACTATCTAACCGCATACTCAGGCCCCATTCGGCATCCATGCCAATGAGCAAGGGCACCTTGCTGCGTTTTTGAAGATTATTGGTGATATGTGCTTGTCTTCCGGGGCCCCCTTGAAAGAAAATGAAGCCACCAATGGACAGATCATCCACCTGTCTTTCAAGAAAAGCTACGTGCCCGCTTCCTTTGTTGGAATAAGCTGGTAGCACCATCAGTTGGGCTACTTTTTCTCTTAATTCCAAGGTATTGAAAACACTATCTGCCCAGGTATTTTGGGCTTGGCTGATGGTGGAAAGAAATAACAATCCACAAAGCAGCAAGTCTTTTGGGTTTCTCATCAACGCCAAACTGCCTGATTCACAAAGTCCACAATGGTTCGTGTGAAAGCCTCTTGCGACATCTCTTTCAAGAAGTAACCATTGACGCAATGTTCTCGGGCTTCTTTGATGTCTGAAGCCATATGGGAAGTGGTGAGAACAAAAACTGGCATGTGCTGCCATTTTCCGGTAGCCCGGATCTTTCCCACCAAATCATGTCCGCTGTACATGGGCATGTTCAAATCTACTATCATAGCAAGTTGAACGGGCAAATCTCCACTTTCTAGTTTTTGCAGCGCTTCTTGGCCATTTCTTGCAATGATTAATGGATTGAGGATGCCCAATTTGCGAAAGGCATGCTCCATATTCATTACATCAATTTCATCGTCTTCCACCACCAAAAAGGTGATCAATGCTTTGTCTTTCATCCCAACTCGTTTTGTTTCATCAAGGGCTAAGTAAACCGAAAAAGACTGCCGTTCACGCCATCTGATTCAATCTGCAATTGCCCCCCTCTTTCTGATACAATTCGTTGTACCAAGGCCAGTCCTATGCCCGACCCTTTTTCTTTTTCTCCTGGCATGTGGAGGGTTTGGAAGAGCTCGAGTACTTTAGACTGTAACTCTGGTGGAATACCCGGACCATTGTCTTTTATCCAAAACTCAAGCACCTCATTCTCTATTTGCCAGCGCTGACCCAGTTCGAGTTGCAACACATCTGCATCAGTATACTTGGCTGCATTGCTGATTAAATTAGAAAGCACTTGAACCAGAGGAATTTCTTCAGTGAGCACAGTATGCCAGTTTCCTTGTAGCGAAACTGCAACCGCTCTTTGGGTTTTAATGCTCTGTATCAATTCATTTATTAACGTATGGGTGTTGACCTTGGTGGGCAGACTGCTCACCCTTCCTGCTCTGGAGTACGCCAAAACGCCTTCAATGAGTTTCTCCATAAACTCGGCGCGTTCTTTTAAAGTATTGAGATTGGCTTGCGCATCAGCGGTTTGACCGTTGGTTATATCATCTTCAATAAAAAGTGAAAGATTGTAAATGGCGCGTAAAGGGGTTTTTAAATCGTGGGAAATGATATAGGCGAAGCGGTCAAGTTCTTTGTTTATGCTTTCCAGCTTGTTATTGGAATTCTGCAATGCCCTCTGATCGTTTTTGTGCCGAGTGATATCTAAGCAGATTCCCCAAGCGTGATAAGAATGGTCATCTGCACCTTCGGCTTGCATCAATACGGTATTGAGATCGATGGTTTTTCCGGTGGGTAAGGCAATTTGATGCTCCATTCTTCGCATTCCATTGCTTGATTGAGCGGCAGTGGCCAATTTGAGAAGGAGGCCCGGCGAATCGGGGAAAAGACGTTCGGCAAAGGGCTCTATTCGTTCTTTGGCACCCGACATTTGCAGCATTTCCCGCAGCTGCTCAGAAACTTCTACCCAACCATTTCTTCCTATTCGGAAAGAGCCCAAGCGCGCAATTTCTTGTGCCTTTTCCAACTGGCCCTTGTTTTTCTCTAGCTCCTGTTTCTGCTTGGTTTC
>CAZDPF010000061.1:3700-5099 GCA_964507215.1 uncultured Chryseobacterium sp.
TGATTGGCCATCACAATGCGCAATTGGCCGTCGAGGGCGCATATTGCATCGGGGATGTTCTGAAGTAAGGTTTCTAAGAAGGTTCGGGAGCGCTCTATTTCTTCTCGAATTTGTAACCTCACTTTCTATGGCAATAAATCCCTGTAGTTCGCCTAAATCGCCTAAAATGGGGTCCATGGCAATGCGCAACCAATAGGGTTTTCCACTCTTGGTGTAGTTGAGAATCAAGCCATTGTAGGACTCCCGATTGTGTATTGCTTCTCGAATCTTGGCTTTTGTTTTGGGATCAGTATCCGGACCTTGAAGAAAGGAACCTGGAATCTTCCCCATCACTTCATTCAGCTCATAACCTGTGATTCGTTCAAATGCCCTATTAACCCATGATATTCGACCATGGGCATCGGTGATGACCACCAAATTGGCGGTTTTTCTGGCCACCAGACTCAGGCGTTCTACTTGTTGCTCTGCCTCGTATTTGTCGGTGATGTCATTTAAAGTTCCTACAGTACCCACAATTTCACCTACCTGATTTTGAAGCGGTCTTGCCCGTAGATGAATCCATCTGAATTTACCCGATGCGTCTTTGTATTGGTAGCGGTTTTCGTAATAGGAAAGCCTGCCTTCCATCATCTCAGCAAACTCCACCTCTATCTGTCGCTGGTCTTCAAGTTCCAGCAGCGACCAAGCGTAATGGTGAAGGGCTTCGTCTATGGCATAGCCGGTTACTTTGGTCCAGGCTTGATTGAGGTAGCTCCACTTACCATTTCGGTCTGTTTGAAAGATGATCTCATTGATGTTGTTCAACACCCGCTCCAGTTCATCGCGCACCTTTTGGGCGGCCAATTCGCTTTTCTCTGCTCGTTCGAGTAGCTGCTGGTTGATTTGGTACAACTCTCGATGGCTCTGTTCTAAAATGCTTTCAGAGTGTGCGATGTCTGACTCAAAGGCAGCATAAGCCGAATTCACCGAACGGATGAAATCTTGCAACTTCAGATCATCGTGCAAGGAAGCATCCAGTGTGCGTTGGAGTTGTCGCTTCAACAAGCGATGCAAAGCGCTATCGCTCATTATTGCTCTCGTATGGTTGTCACCGTCATAGTTTGGTTGTGGAGTTCACAGGCCATTCCCTCCATGAAAGGAGCGAGTTCACCATAAGAGTAAAATCCGGTAACCGTGGGAGAGCGTAGCACATCCATTACCGCTTCTATTTCTTCTTCCACCATTTGTTTTAAAACCAATTTTCGTCCTACACAACTCACCAATAGCGTAAAATCAGGTGTTTCATCATCTTTCCATCGCGCCAGTTCCCCTGCTTGTCCGGCCCCATCAATCAAGCGATCAAAATTGGCCTTCATGAGCTTCACAAAAGCGCCTTCAGGAATATCGCCTGCAAAGGTCA
>CAZDPF010000061.1:5199-8967 GCA_964507215.1 uncultured Chryseobacterium sp.
TGTCATCAATCACCCAAGTCACTTCAAAATTATTCCCATCTCCTGCCAGGCCACCGGTGACATTCACTCCTTTGGGCAATGCATCGCGCAGCCCTTGGGCCAAATCGCTGCCGTTGACATTGAGTCCTTCACTGAGCACATACGCATGCCGAAGCGCCCCGTAGAGCAGCATTTCTTGCGCCAGCGCTCTGCCACTTTCCATACTCGTTTCAGCAGAGATGGGGTGATAAAACGCATGAATACGGCCTTTTTCGGGACGAATAAACGTGATCGCCATGCCTTCTTCTCACATATCAGCTCCAGAAATATTTCCGGCGGTACTGCAGCCCAACAAAGTAGCTTGTGGAAAGCTGTTTTTTAATTGGTTGATGATAAGCTGCACCTGATCAGCTCGTTCAGTACAAAAGACCAGAATGAAGCTGGGCTAAAAATCGGGTTTGGGGATCGATTGCTCGACACCCGAGATAAAAGTGGTGGTGCATTTCATGGTTTTGGCAATTACTTGCTTTAATGTCAGGCTTATTTTTGTGAAATGGAAGCGCCCCGTTTGCCCTCTTTTTTCAAGGCCCGAAGTCCGCAATCATTCGACTTTAAACCGCGTTACTACGATGAGCGCAAAGAGCGCCACCAGCGCATGCAAGCTGAGCAACAAGGTGTGAAACCACCGGTTAGCGATTTTCAGTCGCACTGGCGTGCCCAAAGGCGACATCGGACAAAAGATGGTCAAATGCTTCGTTTGGCCGTCATTCTGGCAGGATTGGCCCTTGCGGCTTGGTGGTTGCTTCAATGATGGTGATGGACAACAATAGTCTCATTCAGATTCTTCCTGAAAATGTAGCCAATCAAATAGCTGCCGGAGAAGTAGTACAAAGACCAGCATCGGTGGTGAAAGAGTTGATGGAGAACGCAATTGATGCCCAAGCCACCCAGGTTCATTTGACCATTGAAGATGCGGGCAGAACACTCCTGCAAGTGACAGATAATGGCACAGGGATGTCTGGGAGAGATTTAGAATTGGCTTTTGAACGCCACGCGACCTCCAAAATCAGAAAGGCCGAAGACTTGTTCTCTATTGTAACCATGGGTTTTCGGGGGGAAGCATTGGCCTCCATTGCCGCAGTGGCACAAGTAGAAGCCCATACGCGAAGACCTGCTGACGAACTGGGTTGGCAAATACGCATCGACGGAGGCAAAAGACTCGGGAGTCAACAGCTAGCGGCTAAACAAGGCACTTCGATTTACGTCCGCAATTTATTCTTCAACATTCCCGCACGGCGCAACTTCCTCAAGTCAGATTCAGTGGAGTTCCGGCATATTTCCGATGAATTTCAACGGGTAGCTTTGGCCCATCCCGAAGTGGGCTTTCGCCTCGAACACAACGGCAGCACCGTCTACCATCTGCCCTCTACCAATTTTAGAAAACGCATTGTGTCTTTGATGGGCACGGCCTTCGACGAGCGCTTGGTGCCGGTACAAGAACAGACTCCCCTTCTCACGGTTGATGGATTTGTAGGTAAGCCGGAGTTTGCCCGAAAAACCCGTGGCGAACAATTCCTCTTCGTAAATGAGCGGTTTGTAAAAAGCAGCAGCCTTCATCACAGCGTTTTACAGGCTTTTGAAGGACTGCTTCCGGAAGGAAAGCATCCGGCCTATTTTCTCAAGCTGACCATCGATCCTCGGCACATCGACATCAACATCCACCCCACCAAAACAGAGATCAAATTTGATGATGAGCGTTCGGTGTACGGGCTGTTGAAAGCCAGTGTGAAGCATGCCTTGGGGCAGTTCAACATCCGTCCGAGCATCGATTTTGAAGTGGAATCGAGCTTTCGAATGGATTTCGATCCCGATCGTCCGGTGCGCCCACCCATGATTCAAGTGAATCCCGATTTTAATCCGTTCACCCAATCAACTGATAAAGCCCGAAGCGGTTCATCATCGGCCTTGCAAAGCCATCCATCGGCGCAGCATTCATGGGAAACGAATCATAAAGCCTATCGCCAAGAGGAACTGTACCAACAATTAGACACCACTGCATTCAAGTCTTCACCAATTGGAGAAACCGGTGATCTCCTTCCATGGACAGACCGACTGGCGGTGAAAGTAGAGTCTGAACGCCTGCGGATCATTGACTTGCGCCGCGCCCACGAAAAGATGTTGTATGACGACTATCTGCGCAGACTGCAGGCAGAGCAATCGGTCTCGCAACAGCTGCTGTTTCCGATTGCCTTGCACTTCAAACCCGAAGAAATAGGCATGCTGCGCAAATTATGTCCGGCCTTGATGCAGATGGGCTTTGACTTGGAAGTGACGGATGAGGAAGTGGTAATGGTGAGTGGATTGCCTTATGGAATGTCGGAGAACGGAACAAAAGACGCCCTAGACGAATTATTGGAATGGGAGATGCAATCTGCCGAAGTGGATGCCCATCAACGCACGCAACATGTGGCGGCTGCCTTTGCCCGCGCCCAAGCCTTGAAAGATGTGAGGCAAGCCCAAGGGGAAGAGCTTCAAGATATATTGCGCGCCATGAACCGAATGAACTGGCCTGATCGCAATTGGGATGATAGGCCAATTTGGTGGGAGATACTGCCTACCGCAATACAAGACTAGCATGAATATGTACTATCAACCCCGCAGGTTCAATTTGCTGCCAGAAGTTATCAAGAATCTATTGATCATCAACGGCTTGTTCTTCATGGCTACGTTGGTATTTGATAGCGTCTTTGGCATGGACCTCGGGGAAATGCTGGGGCTGTACCTCCCCGGCTCGCCTGATTTCAAACCTTATCAGTTGGTGACCCACATGTTCATGCATGGCAATTTTGGACATATCTTCTTGAATATGTTTGCCTTGTGGATGTTTGGAACGGCCTTAGAGAACTACTGGGGCGGCAAGCGATTCTTGGTTTATTACTTGATTACTGGCTTTGGCGCAGCCGCCCTTCATTTGGGAGTGAACTATTACGAGGCCATGCAAATCAAACAGAGTTTGTTGAATGCAGGCTATTCAGCCGGCGAACTGCAGCAGCTGATTGAATCAAGGCCGAAAGGCAGCAGCAATCCGGTAATATTGGAATATTTGCGCAAGTATTTCATTCCCACTGTAGGCGCTTCCGGAGCGGTGTTTGGGGTTTTGTTGGCCTTCGGGATGACTTTCCCTAACCAATTGATCTATCTCTATTTCGCCATTCCCATCAAGGCCAAATATTTTGTGATACTCTACGGAGCCTTAGAATTGTACAACGGATTGTCTGCCGATCAAGACAGCAACATTGCCCACTTTGCCCACTTGGGGGGCATGCTCTTCGGCTTTTTGCTGTTGCGCTATTGGCGAAATACCGGAAGTTTGCGCTAATCATGGCTGGAATAAGGGACGAGATTACAGGCTTTTTTCGCGATGGCGATCCGCTGAGCCGGCTCATTGGCAGCTTGCTGGGGGTTTATGTGGTCATTTTGCTCTTGCAAATCATTAGCACCTTTACCCAAACGCCCATTGCCCAAGCCGTACTCCCCTATTTCACTTTGCCCTCTGCCTTGGGCAAGCTCTTGTTTAAACCTTGGACGTTACTAACCTATATGTTTGTGCATGAGGGATTCATGCATATTCTCTTCAACCTTTTGTACCTCTATTTTGCCGGTCAGTTGTTTCAAATCTACTTGGGCAGTGACAAGCTGTGGAGCACCTTTCTCTTGGGAGGCCTAGCGGGTGGATTGCTCTATGTACTGGCGTATAACCTCTTTCCCTTTTTTGAGAGCAGCGTGGCT
>CAZDPF010000061.1:9067-12921 GCA_964507215.1 uncultured Chryseobacterium sp.
GCCTTTGCCGATCGATGGATGGAGCAAGTGGCAGATGCCTTTTCGGCCAAGCCCAAGCTCAAAGTGGCCCATCGGAAAAGCAGTGCCCGGGCCAGTACATCAAGAAATACAGCTCATTCGGTGAACAACCAAGAAAAGCTGAATGCTATTCTCGACAAGATTTCCAAAGGGGGCTATGAAAGCTTAACCAAGGAAGAAAAGGACTTCTTATTCCGGATGAGCGATTCATGAGTAAGGATGACAAGAAGAAGCTGGGCTTTTTCGGCAAGATCACCTATCTGAGCAATTTTCTCTTCGCCTTGCTGCTTGTGGGGTCTTCGTGGAGTTCTATGCTCGACCCGCGCCTCAGCACATTTGTTGCGCTATTGGGATTGTTCTACCCTGCCTGGTTGATTATCAACCTCTTGTTTATGCTGTTTTGGATGCTGCGTGTAAGGGGTCAATTTCTCTTGTCACTCATTGCCATTTTGCTCACTTGGAGTGATTTGAGCAGTTGGGTGCGCTTTGGCCACGAAGAACAGGCGGTGAATGCCGAAGCGGGCATCAGCTTTATGAGCTACAATGTGCGCATGTTCAATCGCTATGATTGGATTCAAGGTGGAGATGTGCCTACCAGCATCGAAAGCATTGTTGACCGTCAAAACCCCGATGTGCTCTGCATTCAAGAGTACTACCGAAAATCTACCAGTCCGCGCTTTCACTTTGCGCACGATTATATCTGGACGCCTAACTACGGCAAGAATTACGGCATGGCCATCTTGAGCCAATGGCCCATTATAGACAGTGGGGCCGTTGAGTACAATCCTTACGTAGGCCTGGGAAGCAACCGGGGTTTTATCTGGGCAGATCTATTAATTGGCCGAGATACCATTCGCGTGGTGAACATTCATTTGGCCAGTTTGAAGCTTCAAGATGATGATTTCAAATTGGTGGATGGGGCGGTTGACATCAGCAACCAAGAAGAGTTGAAAAAGGGTTTGTGGAAATTTGGTGGACGAATCGGACGGGCTTTGATGAAGCACGCCCATCAGATGGAACCGCTCAAAGCTTTCCTCGAAGAAAGTCCCTACCCCTTGGTGCTTTGCGGCGATTTTAACGATACGCATTCTGGCTATGCCTACAGCCAGATCGATCAGTTACTTGATGATAGTTTTGTGCGTGCCGGCCGAGGATTTGGCAAGACCTATCCCCGTTTCTGGTTTCCCTTGCGCATCGACCACATTTTTGTGAGCGAGGAGATGAGGGTGCGCAAACACGGCGTAATCTGGGAAGAGTTCAGCGATCATTTCCCTGTAGTGGCCGAAGTGTCACTCCAGTAGACTGCTTTTAACTCCAGCATATTCAAAGGATTGGGGCGCAGTCCGTGCCAGCCTTTCCGATAAAACCGAATGGCTTCATCATAGTACAAGGGAATGAGCACCTGTTCGTACATCGTGAGACTATCGAGCTGTTGGTAGAAGTTCACACGATCTTTCAGCTCTGGATAAGCTAGACTTTGGCGATACAAACGATCGAATTCAGCATGGGAAAAATGGGTGTAGTTCGGACCATTAGGCGCCTTGTTCTCGCTGTAAAAGAGCGATAAGTAGTTTTGGGCATCTGGATAGTCGGCAATCCAACTGGCGCGGAAGACTTGTAGCTTTCCATTGGCCATCCCTTCGCGAAGCAATGCGGCCGGCATCAGCTCAATCTCTGCTTCAAAGCCCACCCTGTTCAAAGCCGCCTGCACATATTCACACAAATCCAAATAAGCCGCTGTAGTGTGAATGCGTATTTGCGCCGACTCTTGTGGATGTTCATTTTTCCAGAGGGTCACCAATTGGCGCGCGCTATCCGGCTGATAAGCTTCATCCTGCATAGACAGGTATTGTCCGGGCATGCCTTTGGGCACCAATCCCGCTTCAGCCGCCATTCCCACTCCCCTTCTCAAATACTTCAACATCGCCCGTCTGTCAAAGGCCATTTGAAAAGCCTTGCGCATCTTCCGGTCCATCAATACATGCTGCTTGCCTTCCACCTGACCTTGAAGAATTCCCAAATACTCGGTGTTGAGATAAGGCCCTTTGGCCATTTGCAAACGCGATTGATGTGTGGGACTGAGTTGGCCATCCTCATTCAAAATATCGTGCACATAAGAGGGATCAAGTCCAGAGATCATGTCGATGTCTCCTTTTAGTAATTCCAGATACTCAGCTTGCTTATCGGGCAAAAACCGAATGGCTACGGCATCGAGGTAGGGCAACGGCTTTCCGCTTGCATCGCGTTCAAAGTAGTCTGGATTCTTCCGGAAAACCATTTTCTCATTCCACAGCCAACGGTGAAAACGAAAAGGCCCTGTGCCAATGGGTTCTTTGGAAAAAGCAGTGCCCAAGCATTCCACCACCCTTTGCGGAACAATGCTCGCATAGGCCATGCTGAGGGTGGATAGGAAAGGGGGAAAAGCTTGGTGGAGGATAATATCCACCGTGCTGTCATTGAGGGCTATCACCTGATTGACCGGCTTCATCAACCAACTGCCCGATGCGGCCAGTGCAGGATCTCGCAATCGCTCTAAGCTGTACACCACATCAGACGCACGAAGCTGGCGCTGGTCTCCAAGACAATCGTGGGGATGAAAGAGCAGATCAGGGTGAAGGATAAAGCGATACCGCAAACCATCAGGCGATATTTCCCAGCTTTTCGCCAACGCTGGAATGGGCAGCAGGGCACTGTCGAGATCAATGAGGGTGTTGAACAGCTGTTTCACTGCCCAGATATTGCCTTGTACACGCGCAAAGGCCGGATCGAGACTTGAGATACCGCTCGACTGGTTGTAGCAAAAGATCATTTTGCCTTCAGTGGGATCTGCCGTTGGTTCACAGGCCAAAAGGGCCAAACAAAGTAGTCCGAAAAGGCGCTTGAGAAGGGTGTTCATGATGAAGAGGCCAAAGCTAATTGATTTACTTTTGCGCCGTGGATTCAAAGGATTATCAAGGCTTTAAAGCCTCTTTTTATACGTTGGGCTGTAAACTCAACTACGCCGAAACATCGGCCATTGCCCGAAACATGGAAATGCGTGGTTTTGAGAAGGTAGACTTTGGCGACAATGCTGATCTCACCGTGATCAATACCTGTAGCGTAACCGACAATGCCGATCGCGAAACCCGCAGTATTGTGCGCCGCGCCCTCCGGGCCAATCCTGAAGCAGTGGTGGTGCTCACCGGCTGCTACGCCCAATTGCGACCGGAAGAAGTGGGCGCTATTCCGGGGGTGGACATGGTGTTGGGCGCGCAAGAGAAGTTTCAGTTGGCCGATCATCTCGGCACTTTGGTGAAGAAAGAGCAGGCCGAGATCCACAGCTGCGCCATTGAGGAAGTCGATCGATTTGTGGGCTCCTACTCTATTGGTGATCGCACCCGTGCTTTTCTCAAGGTGCAAGACGGCTGCGATTACAAGTGTACCTACTGCACCATTCCCATGGCAAGGGGTATTTCGCGCAGCGATCGCCTAGAGAACGTAGTGGAAAAAGCGCGCGAGATTGCCGCCCAAGGCATTCGGGAAATTGTATTAACCGGCGTGAATACCGGCGATTACGGCAAAGGCGAGTTCGGGAACAAGAAGCATGCGCACACTTTTATGGATCTGGTGGAAGCGCTGGACGTGGTGGAGGGCATTGAACGATTGCGTATTTCCTCTATTGAACCCAATCTGCTGCATCCTGAGCTCATTGCATTTGTAGCACAGTCTAAGCGTTTTGTGCCCCATTTTCATATTCCGTTACAAAGTGGCAGCAACACCCTATTGGGTTTGATGAAGCGCCGCTACCGGAAAGAGTTGTATCAAGAGCGCGTGGAGTGGATCAAAGCGTGCATGCC
>CAZDPF010000062.1:0-12694 GCA_964507215.1 uncultured Chryseobacterium sp.
CATGTCTGGCCAACTGCAAGCGGTTGGCCAGACATGTACTTGTTGGTTTTGAGTATGAAATTAATGAGCACATCGACATCAATGTGGAAGGCTATATCAAATACTTCAACCAGATCACCAATATCAACCGCAATAAACTCTATGATTACGACGACTTCACCAAACCGGAGATTCTTCGATCAGACTTTATTGTAGAAACTGGTTTGGCAAGAGGCATTGACTTCTTGATCAAAGCAGAATACGGTCCTTGGTATTTATGGACCGCCTACAGCTACGCCATGGTGACCCGCGACGATGGCCTGCAAGAATACTATCCACCTTTTGACCGCCGCCATAACCTCAACATGGTGAGCACCTATGTATTTGGAAAAGACAAAACCTGGGAAGTAAGCGCGCGCTACAATTTTGGCTCAGGCTTCCCCTTCACCCCCACCCGCGGATATGTGAACAACCAGCCTTTTACCCGTCCTGATGGCAGTCCGATGGTAGACTATGACTACACGGTAGAAAACGGGGAAGTGAAGGTATTGTACGGCGATCTGAACAGTCAGCGCTTGCCCAACTACCACCGCTTCGACATCAGTGCTCGAAAGTTTTGGGAACTCAGCAAAACCAGCAAGTTTGAAGTTACTGCAGGAGCCACCAACCTCTTGAACCGCGATAATATCTTCTATTTCGATCGCGCCCAGTTCAAACGCGTCAACCAACTGCCCATCATGCCTACCATCGGCATTGTGTTCTCTTGGTGATTTTCAGAAAAATAACCTAAGCCAGCATCGAGAAATTGTAGCTTTGCCGCGACTATTTGACCCCATGCAATACCGCTTACTACTTCCCCTGCTCCTCCTCTTGACCATCAGAGGCTTCGGTCAGGACATTCAACCTTCCTATTCTGGCAATTTCTCTACCACCAATGAGCTGCAGACAGACAGCGTGTGGGTAGTGCTCCAAAATCAGGGCAATAAAACGGCTCACATCAACGGCGTTAGAAGCTGGTGGCGCTTTGGCGGCGAGGTCTGCTGGGTGAAAGACAGTATTTTCTCTATTGCTGCCGGTGGCCAGTATGGACTGTATGTCTACTTCCGGCCCATCCACAACATAGCCTATCAACTGCCTTTGGTGCTGCTTACCGACTCACATTATGGCGCTATTCCATTGCAGCTTCAAGGACAAGGCACTTTCTCGAAAACCTATTACAACAGTACCCAAAACCTTGAGGGACAGAGTTTAAAACAGCAGTTCAGCAGCCTTCTGGCACAGAACTACCAAGCTTACAGCTACAACACCGCACGCGATGAAATGTATGCTGATCTCGACAATGTCAATGGAGATGTGACTTGCGTGTATACCGGCAGAACGGCCACTTTTAATACCCGTTCAGGAGCCACCGCCAACAATATGAATTGTGAGCACACCATGCCACAATCGCTTTTTGGCAGCGCCTCGCCCATGCAAACAGACATTCACCATTTGTTTCCGAGTGATGCCGTGGCCAATTCCGTGCGAAGCAACAATCCATTCGGACCAGTGAACAACCCCACCTGGAGTGTAGGCGGTTCGAAATACGGCGGAGGGATATTTGAGCCCCGCGATGCCCATAAAGGAAATGCCGCTCGTGCCCTACTCTACTTCGCGCTGCGCTATGGCGACTACAGCAATTTCATCGCCGGCATGGAAAGTACCTTACGGAGCTGGCACTTACAAGATCAACCCGATGCTTTCGAGCGCGGAAGAAACGATGGCATATTTCAGTTGCAGAATAATCGCAATCCGCTAGTAGACTATCCACAGTTTGAAGAGCGTTTGGCCTCGTTCACCGGCAACGCCAATCTAACGCCATCTAGCCAGTGGGCCGCCTATCCAGACACGCTTTGGATCAGCAATGGTCAAGAGGCTTGTATTGGCTTGGTCAATTACGGCGAAACCTCTTTGAACCTTAGTGGAACCAGCGGTGGGAATAGCCAATTTAGTATGGGGAACCTCCCCGGAAGTTTGGGCAGCATGCAGAATTATTGCCTTACTGTGAGTGCCAACAGCTCCCAAGCCTTCGCTCCTGTGGCGCTGACCATCCAATCTTCTTCTCATCCAGATCGCACCATTTATATAGCCTCTACTGGAAGCAATAGTAATCCGGGCATCACCCCTCCTGCGCTAGACGGCCTCTCGTTGGATAGTTCTGGGGTGAGCAGCGCCTTGCTGGGCATTGATAAATCCAACGCAGGTTACACTACCCAATGGACAGGCACTTTGGTGTTCATCGCCCGCCATCCTTTCCAACAATTTTGGAGTCATAACACTCCAGAAGCAGCGCTTTATACGGCCGATGCTGTGTGGGGAAATGGCAGTGCCGCGAGTGCTGATGGGGTGAATAGTGCATATTGTGTGTACAACAGTAGCAATTCCACGGATGAACAACTGCTCATCAGCGGCTTGCAGGCCAACACCCGCTACTATGTACAAGCTTTTCATTACCTCCCAGTCAACGGCCAAAACGATCTCTTTAGCGCAGCAAGTAATGCAAGTACTCGTACCAGAGATACCTCATCAACTGGACAAACCGGCAATTGCGATGGCTCTTTGATTATTTCAGAATATGTGGAAGGTTCTAGTTTTAATAAGTGCATTGAAATTACCAATGCAAGTGAACAAAGCATTGATTTAGCGGATTATCAACTGCTTTTGAATTCCAATGCCAATTCCACTCCACAAGCTAGCTTAACCTTAATGGGTACCCTGCCCTCTCTTGAGAGCTATGTGATTTGCCATGGAAGTGCTGCTTCGGCTTTTTTAACTCGTGCTGACCAGACCAGTAGTTCCGTCATCAATTTTAACGGTGATGACCTCATCAGCTTAATAGAAATAGCCACCGGCGATACCCTTGATCGGGTGGGTTCTAATTTGCAGTTGGGCGCCAATCATACCATTGTAGACAATGGTGTTACCCACTTCATCAAAGATGTCACACTGGTGCGTGCAGACAGCGTACGCATAGGTGGAAAGCCTTGGTCGAAAACCCGTTTGCAATGGCATGCCTTGCCCAACAATACGGCAGATTCCCTCGGAAGCCATCATTTGGAAGTCTGCGTTACTGCTAGTGTAGAGTCACCCTACAACTATATGCCCTTTGGCGATCGCTTTGGCGAATCTGTAGCCTTGTCTGATGGTTTTGCTGCTGTGGGGAGTCCGGGTAGGGCCGGGCAATATGCCGAAGCATTTGACACCTTACAGATCAACGGCCCCTTTGCGGAAATGGGAGCCATCTACTTGTTCAAGAAAATGAACAATGCATGGCGTGAATGGCAGCGTGTTGAAGCGCCTGATCGCGATGGCGATGATCTTTTTGGCGCATCGCTCTTAATCAACGACAGTGTGTTGGTGGTTGGCGCCCAAGGAGAATCTGGACGGGGTAAAACCTACATCTTTGAGCGCAACGCGCTGGATCAATGGATTTTTAACGCTGAGTTACTGCCAAATGGAAATCTAGATTCCGCTTTTGGTGCTGCATTGAGCATGGCAGATGGGATGCTGGCCATTGGTGCTCCGCTTGGAAAAGGCGCCGTGGGCTTATTCGCGAAAAGCGGCGGACAATGGGTCAACCAAGCCTGGTTGCAAGCAGCGAGTGATGGAGCGGAATTTGGCTTCTCACTGCACCTCCACCATGACACCCTATTAATTGGGGCGCCTGCACAAGACGGAGGTGGTGCTGTTTGGATCTACCACCTCAACGGTGGAAACCAATGGAATTTGCTCAGCGTACTACAAGCTCCTGATGCCAATACAGGAAGACGTTTTGGCCATAGTGTGCACAGAATGGGAAGCCAAATATTTGTTGGCGATCCGGTTTCCAATCAAGTGTATTGTTTCTCCCAATCCGCAAATAGCTGGGGATATCTGCAAAGCTTACAGCCAATGACTGCGCAAGACGGAGACTACTTCGGGGCCTCTTTAAGTGGAGAGAACGGCAGTTTACACATCGGTGCGGAGGGGGTTGCTCATGAGGCCGGTAGGGTGTTTGTTTTTGAGCAAATTGCAGGACAATGGATGCAAAACGCCCTGTTTTGGGCTGTTGATTCTAGCATGAACAGTAGGTTCGGACATGCCCTTGTGCGTCAGGGCAATCAACTGCTCATTGGTGCTCCCATGCAGGGTCCCACTGTGTACAGAGCCAGCAGTGTAAGCCGAGGCGCGGCCTATTTTGTAGACGCAACAAGTGGAGCTATAGTGCCTTTGGTGGTGCGTGGAGAGGGGGAAATGGAAGCTGCCTACAATCCTGCCGTCAATCTACTTTTACGCGATGCCAAGCTAGGAGATGACTTGCTGATCTATCCCAATCCGAATAATGGTACGTTTTGGGTTACGGGTCCGAGCGGTTGGAAATTGAAGTGTTTCAATGCTCACGGACAGCTCATTGCAGCATTCTCTGCTGAAGAAGATCAGCCAAGTATTCCCATAGCCTTGCCAACAACGAGCGCCGGTGTTTATTTGCTTCAGTTTAGCCTGCCCGATGGACGGGTATTGCAGACAAAGGTGATGGTAGAAGGACGATAACGGCCACAGGACCAGTACTTGAAGGCTTTACTCGATAAGTAACTTGAGCACTTGTTCCCCCGTGTTCAAGGCGTATAGACCCGGAGGCAAGTCGCCTACAAAGACCCTTCCTCCAGCAAGAATTTCTTTGGTCCATCGGCTTCCGTTGAGCGCAATGAACTCTACCGCTGAAGTTTTATAACCTTCCAGCTGTAGCCATTCACCCGCAGGATTGGGGAATGTCTTTAATGAGTTGCCTATAGGCCTCTTCCTTTCGTATGGAAATCTTTTTACCCAGTATATGCGTACGCCTTAAAACACCGCCCGCGCCACTTCTTTGACCGAGCTGGCCTTGCCCATGCTGTAATAGTGCAATGCAGGAACTCCAGCTGCTTTGAGCTCAAGGCTTTGTTTGATACACCAATCAATTCCCAACTGCTTCACCTCTTGTTCGGTGCTGCATCGTGCGGCTAAGTCAGTAAGCTCATCCGGGAAATCAATGTGGAAGAAATGGGGTATTCCGCTGAGCTGACGTTTGGAAGTCAATGGTTTAATCCCCGGAATGATGGGCACATTGATGCCTTCCTTCCGACAGCGATCCACAAAGTCAAAATACTTCTGATTGTCAAAAAACATCTGGGTGACCAAGTATTCTGCTCCTGCATCTACCTTTTTCTTCAACCAATGGATATCGGTTTTCAAATTGGGCGCTTCGTAATGCTTCTCTGGGTAGGCCGCCACCCCGATACAGAAATCTGTTTTCTGTTCATTCTTCACCTCTTCATGCAAGTAGATGCCATTGTTGAGGTCTGTTACATGCTGAAGTAGGTCTAAGGCATAGGCATGTCCGTTGGGCTCAGGCTTGAAAATGCCCTCAGAGCGTATGGGGTCGCCACGCAGTACCAGCACATTGTGTATGCCCAAGAAGTTCAAATCAATCAGGGCGTATTCGGTTTCTTCTTTGGTAAAGCCACCGCAGATAATATGCGGAACCGTGTCTACCTTGTATTTGTACTGAATGGCTGCACAAATACCCACTGTGCCCGGGCGTTTGCGGGTGGTTACCTTTTCTAGCAGTCCGTTGCCGCGTTCTTTTAAGACAAACTCTTCGCGATGAGACGTTACATCAATGAAGGCCGGTTCAAACTCCATCAAGGCATCAATGGTCTCATAGAGTTGGGTGATGTTGTGCCCTTTCAATGGAGGCAAAACTTCGAAACTGAACAAGGTTTTGCCGCCTGAGGAGGCAATGTGGTCAATAACTTTCATGGGGTTTCTTTCAAATTGGGTGACAACCAGCGCGCGGCTTCATCTAATGATATACCGCGTCTTTGGGCGTATTCTTCTAATTGGTCGTTTTCTATTTTACCCAGGGCGAAATAACGCGCTTCAGGATGGGCAAAGTAGTAGCCACTTACCGAGGCTGCGGGCCACATGGCCATACTTTCGGTGAGCTTTCCACCGGTGTGTCGATTGACATCCAACAAATCAAACAAGGTCTGTTTCTCTAGATGGTCTGGACAAGCGGGATAGCCCGGGGCCGGACGAATGCCGCGGTATTGTTCCTTGATTAAGGCGTCAACCGCAAGGGTTTCCCCTGCTGCATATCCCCAAAACTCTTTGCGCACCCGCTCATGCAAGTATTCGGCAAAGGCTTCTGCGAGACGATCAGCCAAAGCTTTGGCTAAAATGGAGGAATAGTCGTCGTGTTGCGCTTCAAAAGGCTGAAGCCATTCTTCTAATCCCAAGCCAGCGGTAACTGTAAACGCCCCGATGTAATCTTTTGTGTTTTCCTCCTTTGGCGCGATATAGTCTGACAGCGCCCGATGGTAGTGCGATTGCTCTTTCTGTTGTCGAAGGGTTTCAAAAATGGCCAATGGCGCTCCATTTTCACCCAAAACATGAATGCGGTCTTCCTGATCGGCAAAAGCTTCAAACAATCCGTAAACGCCTTTCAATTGCAAGGCCCGAGCACTTTCCATTTGATCGAGCATGCGTTGGGCATCTTCATACAACTTACGCGCTTCTTCACCAACCACCGAGTCTTCGAGAATCTTAGGAAACCTGCCATGCAGTTCCCAAGCGAGAAAGAAAGGCGACCAATCAATGTACTTCCGCAAAGCAGCGATGTCTGTTTCAATGGGAAACACCCCCAGCTGTTGGGGTTGAACCACTTGCGCTTCCTCTGCTTTCCAAGGGAATCTCTTTTGTCTTGCTTCGGGCAAACGCAGATAGCGCTCTTCGCTTTGCTTTCGCGCATACCCTTCTCTGATGCGCTGATAGTCGGTGGCCACTTCCTGTAGATAGGCGGTTCGAGGGCCTTCTGCCATCAGTTGTTGGGCCACAGTAACGGCTCTGGAGGCATCGTTCACATGCACTACCCCGTGCTGGTACTGTTGCTGAATCTTCACCGCGGTATGGGCTCTGCTGGTAGTAGCGCCTCCAATGAGCAAGGGGATTTGAAATCCTTGCCGTTGCATCTCCTTGGCTACAAAGACCATTTCATCTAAAGACGGCGTGATCAATCCGCTCAATCCAATAATATCTACTCCCTCTTCTTGGGCGGTAGTCAAAATCTTGTCTGCGGGCACCATCACTCCCAGATCAATGATTTCAAAACCGTTACAGGCCAATACCACGCCCACAATGTTCTTCCCAATGTCGTGAACATCACCCTTCACCGTGGCCAATAAGATCTTTCCTGCGCCTTTTTTGTCGCCTTCTTGTTTCTCTGCTTCAATGTAGGGTTGAAGGTGGGCAACGGCTTTTTTCATCACCCGCGCCGACTTCACCACTTGGGGCAAGAACATTTTCCCGGAGCCGAACAAATCGCCTACGATATTCATGCCCGCCATGAGCGGACCCTCAATCACCTCTAGCGGACGTGCATAGCGCAGGCGGGCTTCTTCTACATCCTCCACAATAAAATCGGCAATGCCTTTCACCAGGGCATGACTGAGGCGCTCTTCCACCTTGGCCTCACGCCAGCTCAAATCCACCCCTGATTTCTTTTCCTTTTGAGACACCCCCTCCGCAAAGGCCAAAAGACGTTCTGTGGCATCGTCTCTTCGGTCGAGCAGCACATCTTCTACATAGGTCATCAGCTCTTTGTCTACCTCTTCATAGACCTCCAGAAGGGTGGGATTTACAATGCCCATGTCCATGCCGTGCTGAATGCCGTGATAGAGGAAAGACGCGTGCATGGCCTCGCGCACCGCCTGATTTCCGCGGAAAGAAAAAGAGACATTAGACACCCCACCGCTCACTCGGGCATGGGGAAGATGTTGCTTGATCCACTGGGTGGCGCGAAAGAAATCGATTGCATTCTGCCGATGTTCTTCCATACCGGTTCCCACCGGGAAGATATTGGGGTCGAAAATGATGTCTTGGGGCGGAAAGTGCACCCTTTCGGTTAACAGCTTGTAGGCACGCTCACAAATTTGGATGCGTCTTTCATAAGTATCCGCCTGTCCGTTTTCATCAAAAGCCATCACAATAACCGCCGCCCCATAATCGCGCACCTTCTTGGCCTGGTACAAGAAAGCCGCTTCCCCTTCTTTTAAACTGAGGCTGTTGACCACGCTTTTTCCTTGTAAGCACTGCAAGCCGGCTTCGATGATCTCCCACTTGGAAGAATCTACCATGATGGGGATGCGAGCAATATCAGGCTCAGCCATGAGGAGATGGAGGAAGGTGCGCATGGCTTCCACCCCATCAATCATGCCTTCATCCATGTTTACATCCAGAATCTGCGCCCCGTTCTCAACTTGCTCACGCGCAATCTCAACGGCTGCATCAAACTGTTGCTCTTGAATAAGGCGTAAGAACTTTCGCGAACCCGTTACATTGCATCGCTCACCTATGTTCACGAAGTTGGAATGGGCGGAAATAACCAGCGGTTCTAATCCTGAAAGCTTGAGTGGCAGAACAGGATTGTGGTCTACAGATTCAGGGCGATTTGCTTGGTTAGTCATGGGCCAACTCCTTCATGCTTGCTGTAAGCAGCTCCTTCATTTTGCGAATATGGTCTGGGGTAGTCCCACAACAGCCTCCTATCACATTGACCAAATCGAGGTCGAGGTAGGGCTTGATTTTGGCGGCCATTTCGTCAGGACCTTCATCGTATTCGCCAAAAGCATTGGGCAGTCCGGCATTGGGATGGGCCGAAATGCGAAAGGCCGACTTTCGTTTCAGTTCTTGCACATAAGGCAAGAGTTGATCTGCACCCAGGGCACAATTAAAGCCGATGGAGAACAGCGGAAAGTGCGACATTGAAATGGCGAAGGCCTCGGCTGTTTGACCCGATAGTGTTCTTCCGCTGGCATCGGTGATGGTACCACTGACCATCACGGGCAGCTCCTCCCCTTTTTCATCAAATACTTGGCGAATGGCCGATAAGGCTGCTTTGGCGTTGAGGGTGTCAAAAACAGTTTCTACCATCAACAAATCGGCACCGCCTTGCATCAAGGCCCGCACCTGTTGGGCGTACACTTCTTGCAACCGCTCGTAGGATACCGCGCGAAAACCCGGACGGTTGACATCCGGAGAGAGGGAGGCCGTTTGGTTGGTAGGCCCGATGGAGCCTACTACGAAGGCAGGCCGTTGATGTGTTTTTTGGTACTGTTCGATGGCCTCGCGTGCCAATTGCGCCCCAGCTACATTTAACTCAGTGACCAAGTCTTGCATGCCATAATCGGCCATAGAGATGGCATTGGAATTAAAGGTGTTGGTTTCCAGCAAATCGGCACCGGCTTCGAGGTATTCCAGATGAATTTGGCGGATGATGTGGGGCTGGCTGAGATTGAGCAAATCGTTATTGCCTTGCACAGGCTGAGGCCATTGGGCAAAGCGATCGCCGCGATAATCGGCTTCGCTGAGTTTATGGCGTTGAATCATGGTGCCCATGGCTCCGTCGAGGAGCAGCGGACGACTTTGTGCGAGTTGCGCTAGTGAAGCGTTCATTGTTTTGGCTTTGAGCAGCTTGCCGAGAAAGGGTACAGGGAAGGGATTGCTCGCCTTATCTGTCTCTAAGTGAAACTCAGAGTGGGAAGTGGCACCTTCTTCTCAGGGGGTGGAAGGGTTGCCAAGACGTCTACGGGCCCAATCCCTCGGTCTTTCTCGATAAGCGCTGCGAATATATGATTTGAAGCGCATCTTTTTCACATGTAAATTATCTTACTTTTGGCGCCGTGGAAAGATTTGGCTGATTGCAACCACAGGAAAAAATGCTAAAGCAGCGCGAAAAACGCAGCTTTACAGCTAGGTCGCACAGCCGCAACAGCAACCCCTAAATCGCTCAACTGCGTTATGTCTTACTTCTTTACTTCAGAGTCTGTTTCTGAAGGGCACCCCGACAAGGTAGCCGACCAAATTTCAGATGCCGTTTTAGACCATTACCTGGCTTTCGACCCTTATTCCAAAGTGGCTTGTGAGACCTTGGTGACTACCGGACAAGTTATTTTGGCCGGTGAGGTCAAGTCGACTACGGTGATCGACTTCCAAAAAGTGGCACGGAATACCATCAATCGCATTGGGTACACCAAAAGCGAGTACAAATTTGATGGCCATAGCTGTGGCATTTTGAATGCGATTCACGAACAAAGTGGCGACATCCGCCAAGGTGTAGACCGAGGTTCTGAAGAAACCCAAGGCGCGGGCGACCAAGGCATGATGTTCGGTTATGCCACTGATGAGACCGATAATTATATGCCCTTGGCATTGGATCTTTCTCACCGCATTTTGCGCGAACTGGCCGCACTGCGCCGTGAGAATGATGCCATTCAGTACTTGCGTCCGGATGCCAAATCACAGGTAACCATTCAATATTCCGATGCACACCAGCCTGAGCGCATCGAAGCCATTGTGGTGTCTACCCAACACGATGAATTTGCTGATGAAGCAGAAATGCTTCAGCGCATCAAAGAAGACATCATCAACATTTTGATTCCCCGGGTGAAAGCCCAACTGCCCGAGCATTTGCAAGGCTTGTTTGGAGACGATATCAAGTACCATATCAATCCCACGGGAAAGTTCGTGATTGGCGGACCCCATGGTGATACCGGATTGACCGGAAGAAAGATTATTGTAGACACCTACGGCGGCAAAGGAGCCCACGGAGGTGGCGCTTTTTCAGGAAAAGACCCCAGTAAGGTAGACCGTTCAGCCGCTTATGCCATGCGACATATTGCCAAGAACATGGTAGCTGCCGGCGTGGCCAAACAAATGTTGGTGCAGGTGAGCTACGCCATTGGCGTGGCAGAACCAATGGGCATTTTTGTAGACACTTACGGCAGCGCCCAAGTGAATATGACCGACGGCCAAATTGCTGATATTGTTAAACAGCTTTTTGATTTGCGCCCTGGCATTATTGAGCGCAGCCTCAAACTCCGCAATCCTATTTATAGTGAAACAGCTGCTTACGGACATATGGGAAGGGAGAGTCGCGTTGAAAAGCGTCACTTCCATGCCCTTGATGGGTCAGTGAAAGAAGTAGAGGTGGAACTGTTTACTTGGGAGAAGCTCGACCGGGTGAACGACATCCGCAAAGCCTTCCAACTGGCTTAAGAAGCTTTTCAAAAGGCCGCGGGAAACCGCGGCTTTTTTGTTTTCAGCCAATCAATTGAGGTAATGTTCTAACTGCGATTTCCATTTCACAAAGCCATCCACCAAATCAGAGTAATCATGGTAGATGCGTTGAACAGACTCCTCCCTTTGTTGCATATAGGTAGTTTTCCCTTGCACTTTAATGACATTGAGGATGTCTTCAATCTTGCGAAGGTGCAATTGAAGCAGTTGCAGATCTTTCTCAACATGCCACACATAAGTGGCTTCGCGGGTATTTAAAGTCTCCCAAACAATATGGTAGTTCCTCTCCCCTTCTATGAGAAACAAAAAAGAAAAAGGCTTGTGTACAAAGCGCAGTTTCATCACATGGTGGGCGTGAATACCTGACAGATAGCGCAGTTGGCGGTAATGCATGGTTTCGGAAACTGAAAGCAAATCATCTAGCAGTTCACTTTCTTGTTGGTAGAAAGTGTTGGACTGGAACTTCTCATCGCCATAGGCCCCGAAATATTCGTCCATGGTAAAAAGACTTTTGTCGATGTCTGCCTTCACCTTTTTCTTCAAAGTTTGGTTGACGAATTCAAATCGCACATTGTCAATCAACGCTTTGTTGATTCGCTTGATTTCGGGCGAATCAGCCTGTACGAGCAGTAGCTCTCGATCGTTGTACTCAAGCCTAAGAGAAACCTGAATCACTTTGGATTTCAACACATTGGCGAAATAGTTTTTCACCGCATCGTATTCCTCTCTAATTTCATAATTGGTGATACTCACCTCAATGGTTTGGTTGATGACCTCCATTTTTCGGTAGAAATACACCCCACCCAATTTGAAATGCACTTCACGCAGTGGAATGGAGAACTCCTCTTGATAATGGTAGACGGGCAGCTTGGGAACGGAAGCAGGCGTCTTTTGCTTTTCTTCTTCTAATTCTTTCAGTTCTTGTATTTGCTTCCCCATGGTTTTCACCAGCTGGGCCGTGTTGATGGAGCGGAACTGAATATTCTCTACCGCTTTCAAATCTTGCTGAAGCAACAGTTGATGATCTGGGAACGCTGTTTTCCCGAGGTGATAAGAGAGCACTTCTACCGATAGGCTGCCCGTTTCTTCTTGTAAACGCAGGAGGCGAACTACCCAATAAGCCGGTTGGTAGAACCAATTGGCCAGGGAAGGCAATTGGAGCTGAGACAGGGCGAGCATCTTGTCTGGACCCAGCCACGCCTTGTCTTTGTAGAACTTGAGATGCAGTTCTGATCCGATCATTGAAGCCAAAGATGCAAAAGAAGTGGCTGCAAGGTACAGTTGAAGCGCTTGAGATAAAACCCTTGTATTGAGGGGGGAATTGGCGTGCAGATGAGGTGAACAGCAGAGCCGTACCGGTGCTTGAATTGACTGAGCAGAAAATTGCCTTTTAAAGCCAGAAAAAGCTTTTGCTCTTTATCAATTCGCTTATATTTGCACCCCATTTCGGGCAGGCTCTGTAGCTCAACTGGATAGAGCACCTGACTACGGATCAGGAGGTTTGGGGTTCGAATCCCTACAGAGTCACCACCGGCCCCGCAGCGCGAAGCGCTGTGGGGCTTTTTCTTTTCGCTCAACCGAG
>CAZDPF010000063.1:0-12690 GCA_964507215.1 uncultured Chryseobacterium sp.
CCACTCCGCGATCAAATCCCTGAGAATATCAAGGAACAGCTGATCGTCGAATTGTACTCTAAGTAATAAATCTGTAAGCATAAGGCATGGCAATACTCAATTTCCAGAAACCGGAAAAAGTCATTTTGAACCACGCCTCCGAGGTGGAGGGACAATTCGAATTCCGTCCGCTGGAGCCCGGCTACGGCCTCACTGTGGGCAATGCCATCCGTCGCGTTCTTCTGAGCTCTTTGGAGGGCTTCGCTTTCACTTCTGTTCGTATCGAAGGGGTGGAGCATGAATTCAGCACCATTCCTGGTGTAGTAGAAGATGTAACGGAAATCGTTCTGAATCTGAAGCAAGTACGCTTTCGCAGACAGATCGATGATCAGGAAAGTGAAACTGTGATGACTTCCTATGTCAACCAAGACAAGATCACCGCAGGAGACTTGGCCACCTTTATGAACGGCTTCCAAGTACTGAATCCTGAGCTCGTCATCTGTCACCTCGACCCCAAGGTCAAGCTCGATATGCAATTGACTATCGAGAAAGGGCGCGGATACGTTCCTTCAGAGGAAAACAAAAAGGCCAATACGCCTATCGGTACCATCTTCATCGATTCTATCTTCACGCCTATCAAGAATGTGAAGTACAGC
Organism: uncultured Chryseobacterium sp.; assembly: GCA_964507215.1. Lineage (GTDB taxonomy): Bacteria > Bacteroidota > Bacteroidia > Flavobacteriales > Schleiferiaceae > RFXV01. The sequence goes on from CAZDPF010000063.1 coordinate 636, forward strand.
ATCGAGAATTATCGGGTAGAGCAGAAAACTGACTACGAGAAACTCATCATCGATATCGTAACCGACGGTAGCATCCATCCAAAAGATGCCCTCACGGAAGCTGCGAAAATCCTCATCCACCATTTCATGCTTTTCTCTGATGAGAAAATCACGCATGAGGAAAGCGCTCCTACTGAGATCGAGAGCTACGATGAAGAGGTAATTCGCATGCGTCAACTTCTGAAGACCAAGTTAGCTGACATGGATTTGAGCGTACGCGCTTTGAATTGCTTGAAAGCGGCTGAAGTAGAAACCTTGGGAGAGTTGGTGGGCTACACCAAACAAGACCTGATGAAATTCAGAAACTTCGGTAAAAAATCGTTGACAGAGCTTGACGAGTTGGTAGAGGCAAAAGGCTTGACATTCGGGATGGATGTGAGCAAGTACAAATTGGATAAGGAGTAAGCCGAATCATGAGACACGGTAAAAAAATCAATCATCTTGGCCGTACGGCTGCGCACCGCAAAGCGATGTTATCAAACATGGCTTGCTCGCTGATTGAACACAAACGAATCAATACTACAGTGGCCAAGGCCCGCGAACTCAAAAAATTCGTAGAGCCTTTGATCACCCGATCTAAAGAAGACAGTACCCACAACCGCAGAATTGTTTTTAGCTATCTTAAAAACAAGCATGCCGTGAGCGAACTGTTTCGCGAAGTGGTAACCAAGGTTGGCGATCGCCCCGGGGGTTATACCCGCATCATCAAAACCGGCAATCGCTTAGGCGACAATGCTGAGATGTGCATGATCGAGTTGGTAGACTACAATGAAATCTACACCAACGAGAAGAAAAGCGCCGCTAAAAAGAGCAGAAGAAGTCGCAAAAGCGCCGCAAGTGCGCCTGCAGTTCAAGCTGCTCCTGCTCCAAAGGCAGAAGTGGAAACCGCACCCTCAGCAGATGAGGTGGTTGATACAGATCAGACCGAAGACAAGAAAGAAGACTGATCAGGTGCTACAAAAAGTGTCAAAAGGGACAGGGCATTCGTGCTTTGTCCCTTTTTTATTGAAAAATCCTCTCGTACTATGAGCTCAAATTCCACCGGCGCTCCGGCGCTATTACTGCTAGAAGATGGAACTCTTTTCCATGGCAAATCCGTAGGGCTACAGGGTACCTCGGGGGGTGAAATATGCTTCAACACCGGCATGACCGGCTATCAGGAAATCTTTACCGATCCGTCCTACTTCGGCCAACTCATGGTGATGGCCAGTACGCATATTGGCAACTACGGCACCGTGGAGAACGAAAATGAGAGCGACCAACTGCAAATAGCTGGTTTGGTGTGCAGACAATTCAGTCAAATCACTTCTCGCCCCTCCTCTACTGAGAGCCTACTGCAGCGTTTCAAACGCGAGGGAAAAGTGGCCATTGATGGTATTGATACCCGCGCCCTTGTTCGTCATATCCGCGACAAAGGGGCCATGAATGCTATTATCTCTACTGAGATCCTCGATGTTGATCTTCTTCATGAAGAGCTGAAGAAATTACCCAATATGGAAGGCCTAGAGCTATCATCGAGGGTAAGTACCGCTAAGGCCTACACCATAGGCCATCCATCATCACCTTTGAGGGTGGCAGCCCTTGACTACGGCGTTAAGCGCGCTATTCTGAACAATCTTGCTGAAAGAGGCTGTTTCATCAAAGTGTATCCGATGAATACCGAATTGGATGAAATGTTGGCTTTTGAACCCCATGGCATATTCCTCAGCAATGGGCCTGGTGACCCAGCGGCCATGGCAGAAAACATCGAGCAGGTGAAGGCAATAGTGGCCTCCGGACTACCTGTTTTTGGAATCTGCTTAGGGCATCAATTATTGGCCTTGTCGCAAGGCTTGCAAACCGAAAAAATGCACAATGGCCACCGTGGGATTAACCATCCCGTACTCAATTTGGAAACGGGGAAAGGAGAAATAACGAGTCAAAATCACGGCTTTGTAGTCACCCGAGAAAGCCTTGAGGGTCACGATTCCATCGTACTCACCCATCAGCATCTCAACGACCAAACAGTTGCTGGAATAAGAATAGCAGAAAAGCCCGTATTTTCTGTACAATTCCACCCAGAAGCCTCTCCAGGTCCGCATGATTCGCGTTATCTTTTCGACGCTTTTGTAGCAAACATGAACCAAACCATAAACGCCTGATAATGGGATTCATCACCACCATTCACGCCCGACAAATCCTCGATTCTAGAGGCAATCCAACTGTAGAAGCTGACGTTCTGTGCGACGACGGCTCATTTGGCCGCGCAGCCGTTCCTTCTGGTGCCTCTACCGGTATCCACGAGGCCGTAGAGCTTCGCGACGGCGACGAAAAGACCTATATGGGCAAAGGAGTGCTTCAGGCCGTTCACAATGTGAATGAAATAATCTCTGAAGCCATCATCGGTATGCATGTGACCGATCAGATCGCCATTGATGAAACCATGATCGCCCTTGATGGCACACCCAATAAAGGTAATCTGGGTGCCAACGCTATTCTCGCAGTTTCTCTGGCCACGGCAAAGGCCGCCGCAATGCACACCGGACAAAGCCTTTACCACTACATCGGTGGAGTAAGCGCGCGTACCCTTCCCGTTCCAATGATGAACATTTTGAACGGCGGAAGCCATGCAGACAATAGCATCGACTTTCAGGAGTTCATGGTGATGCCTTTTGGCGCCGATACCTTCTCTGACGCTCTTAGAATGGGTACCGAGGTTTTCCATCATCTGAAAAAAGTGCTGAAAGACGGCGGCTATTCTACCAATGTGGGCGATGAAGGCGGGTTTGCTCCCAATATCAAGTCCAACGAAGAAGCCATCGAAACCATCCTCAAAGCCATTGAAAAAGCAGGCTATAGACCCGGTGAAGACATCTGGATTGCCATGGACGCCGCTGCTAGCGAGTTCTACAATACCGAGGAAAAAGTCTATAACTTCCACAAATCAGGAAGTGGCAAAAAGACCGCCGATGAAATGGTGGCCTATTGGAGCGAATGGGTGAACAAATACCCGATTGCCAGCATTGAGGACGGACTGTACGAAGACGATTGGGACGGATGGCAAAAACTCACACGCGCCTTGGGCAACAAAGTTCAGTTGGTGGGCGATGATCTTTTTGTAACCAATGAACAAAGATTGCGCACAGGCATTGAACAAGGAGTAGCCAATAGTGTGTTAGTTAAAGTAAACCAGATCGGCAGTTTGACCGAAACTTTGAATACAGTTAACCTGGCGCATCGCAATAACTACACCTGTGTGATGAGCCATCGTTCTGGTGAAACAGAAGACAGTACCATTGCTGATTTGGCAGTAGCCCTGAACACCGGTCAGATCAAAACAGGTTCTGCCTCACGTTCAGACCGTATGGCCAAGTACAACCAACTTCTACGGATTGAAGAAAGCCTCGACAATGTGGCCATATTCCCCGGGAAAAACTTCAAATTCTTGAGATAAGAAAAAATGAGCATGAACAAGATCAAAGACAAATTCGAAGCTATCATCGAAGATTCCATTCGCGAGGTAAAAGACTTTATCGCGGAGCATGGAGACGAAACGGTAGGGGAGATCAAAGTGAAGCAACTCTACGCCGGAATGCGTGGAATGCCTGCACTGATTTACGAAACCTCTAAACTTGACAACGAAGAAGGCATCCGATTCCGTGGATACAGCATCCCTGAGTTGCAAGAGAAGCTTCCCAAATACCCGCCCAACGGCGAACAGCCGCTGCCAGAAGGCATCTTCTATCTGATGTTGATGAATGAGTTGCCAACGGATGACGATGTCAGACGCATGAGCAACAACTGGGCGCGTAGAAGCATTGTTCCTCCGCACGTATTCAAAATCATTGACGCGCTGCCTGTGAGCGCTCACCCGATGACACAGTTCATCGCCGCCATTACGGCTTGCCGCACCGAATCAGAATTCCGCAGAGCTTACCGCGATGGCATTCACAAAAGCGAATACTGGTCGCCCACTTTTGAAGATGCGATGAACCTCATCGCCCGCCTGCCTCGTATTGCAGCTTATATCTACCGTCGTTGCTACCGCAATGGCGAGCACATTGAACCTGATTACAATCTCGACTGGTCTGGCAACTTTGCCCATATGTTAGGCTTTGACAGTCCGGAATTTGCTGAGATGCTCCGTCTCTACCTTACCATTCACGCAGACCATGAAGGAGGAAATGTCTCTGCCCATGCCATTCACTTGGTAGGCAGCGCATTGTCTGATCCTTACTTGGCTTTCTCTGCTGGCATGGCTGGATTGGCAGGCCCTCTCCACGGATTGGCCAATCAGGAAGTGATCCGTTGGATTCAAAGCATGCGCGAAGAATTGGGCGGTGGATTGCCTTCCAAGGAGCAAATTGCCAACTATTGCAAGAAAACTTTGGCCGAAGGAAAGGTCATTCCTGGCTTTGGCCATGCTGTATTGCGCAAGACCGATCCACGTTATACCGCTCAAAGAGAGTTTGCCCTTCAGCACATGCCGCACGACGAGCTCTTCCTCATTGTGAGCCGCGTTTATGAAGTAGTGCCTGACATTCTACGTGAGACCGGCAAAGTGAAAAACCCTTGGCCGAATGTGGATGCCCACAGCGGACAGTTGTTGATGCACTACGGCCTCACTGAGTATGATTTCTATACCGTTCTCTTCGGAGTATCTCGTGCGCTTGGTACGATGGCCGGATTGGTTTGGGATCGTGTATTGGGTATGCCCATTGAACGTCCGGGTTCTACCACTACCCAAAAGCTCAAAGAGCAGTTTGGAAAGAAGTAAGCCCATTGGTTGAAAATGCAAAGGCCTCCTGGAAACAGGGGGCTTTTTTTATTCCACTCAATCGCGATCTCGCTGATAAAGCGCCAGCTTGCCTTCTCGGGCAATACAGTGATAACGCGAAAGCCAATCGCTGTTTGGATCTAGCTTTCCTGAAGTCAGCAGATAATCTGCTTTGATGGCTGTCGTTTCATTCGGGCCCAACCATTGTTCGCGCCCCCCTCCTGCTCTCTCATGCCATGCTTCGTTCCAAATCAAAGGGAAATAGCCCGTCCAAGCTTCAAAATTGTCGAGCAAAATCACATTTCCATGAATGCCCAGGGCTTTGTTGAGATTGTCTTCAAACCAAATGTCTTGGTTGATCATGGCCGCCGTGGCGCCCTCAGGAAGTTGCTTACCCCACGCCTTTACAATCTCCACATCTGGCACATACTTCTGATAGGTTGAAGAATAGAAAAGCATCAAGGCCGAATGGCCAACCAGCATCAGCAAGATCCCGATCCAAGACCACATGCTGTTGCGCGCCATTGCCGAGAAGAGCAAGAAAAGGAAAATGATGGTCAAGAAAAGCAATCGGCTGCTGATGAAGCTACCGGTGCTACTCACATCTGGTAAAAAGAAAAACGCCGCCAAAAAGAAGAAGAATAAGGTGGCACTCCATCGAAGGAATCCCTTTGTTCTGATAGAGGCTTCCGGACGAAAAAACCAATGGGAAAGACCAGCCAACAAAGCTCCTAGGGCGATCATCCGCAGCCAGGGCCCCTCCTTCCCTCCGTGAAACACCACCAAGGGAAAAAACTCATAGAGCATATGGCTGAGCGTAGACCAAGCCAAGCGCGACGACTCTTGAAAAGTGGCCTGCTGACGAATGAGGAACTGCCAAAGCAAAAGGCCTGAAGGCAACATCCCCCCCATCCAAATCAAAGCCGGTAGCAGGAAACGTCTATGGTGGAAAAACCGAATCAGCCACCACAACATCATGGCCATTGCCACTGCCAACCACCACGTTGGGTGGGAGAAATATATGAGGATGCCGTAAATCAAACTGCTGAAAAACAAGGGTAGCAAACGGTCTTCCTTCCGCATCCAAGAAGACAGGGCCCAAAGGGCAAAAGCAGCCCCCCAAAGAAAATTGTAGAAACCGAGCAAGACAAACCACGACCAGATGAGTACGAGGGCGAGGGCTGATCCTACCAATGGAAAACGCGGATTACTCATCATCACCAATGAACGGAAGCCCGTGGCCAAGGTGATCATCAAAAGGAGGAGGTGAATTTTCTCTGCCCATTCAGGAGAGAAGAATATCATCAATACAGCCAGAATACCATGGCCCGTCCAATTGGGAATCGGGAAAAGCTGGATTTCGAATGCTTCTCTTACCCAAGCGGCATGGCCAAACCACTCCACAATGAGGCGGGCATTGTACAAATGGGTTTGGTTATCCATCCCGATCAACTCAGGGATGACCAAGACTGGCAGCAGGGTTAAGGACAACAAAAGGCGAAATGCCCAGGATTCCCAGTGCAGTTGGCCTTCGTTGTTGCTCATATAAGCATGCCCACCACTACGGCGGTATACAAGCTGGCAAAAGTTCCAGCGATGAGGGCCGGAAATCCGAGTTGGGAAAGATCTTTTCGGCGGCCTGGCGCAAGGGCCCCTACCCCACCAATCTGAATACCGATGGATGCGAAGTTGGAGAATCCACAGAGCATATAAGTAGCCATCACCACAGACTGCTCATTGGTAAAATGCCCCGCTCCGCGCATATCAGCCATCGACACATAGGCAACAAACTCATTCAACACTGTTTTCTCGCCCAGCAGTTGCCCTACCTGAAGCACGTCTGCCGAAGGAACACCCATCAACCAAGTAACTGGCGCCAATACGAACCCCAAGATGGCCTGCATGCTTAGGCCGTCAAAAGCACCATTGCTTTGCACCCGCACCCAATCGTTCAAACCCGTCCATTGGCCAATGCCTTCATACAAGGCAGCATTCAAGAAATAGATCAAAGCGATGAACACCAAGAGCATCACGCCCACATTCACCGCGAGGCGTAGGCCTTGGGTGGTTCCATTGGTGATGGCTTCAAGAATATTAGAGCCTACTTCTTGCCGTGAAATCTTGGCTTCCACATGTACTTGTCCTTTCTCGGGCAGCATCATTTTGGCGGCCAGTACGGCGGCGGGGGCCGACATTACCGAGGCTGCAATCAAGTGTTTGGCAAAAAAGACTTGCATGGCCGGATCATCACCCCCCAAGAACCCGATATAAGCGGCCAATACCCCACCCGCTATGGTAGACATGCCACCGGTCATGAGGCAGAGGAGTTCTGAACGGGTCATTCCGGCAATGTAGGGTCTGACCAGCAAAGGGGCTTCGGTTTGGCCCAGGAATACGTTGCCCACGGCGGCCAGACTTTCGGCACCACTCAGCCCAAGGGTTTTGCGCATGATTTGGGCAAAAAACTTCACCATCCATTGCAGTACCCCCAGATAAAAGAGCACCGAAGTAACGGCTGAGAAGAAAACCACTGTTGGAAGCACTTTAAAGGCGAACACGGTTCCGAAGCTTCCGGCCTCAGTCACCAATCGGCCAAAGAGAAACTCTGCCCCTTGGTCTGAGAAGCTCAGTAGCCATACAAATCCGCGGCTCATCGAATCGAAGGCATCCTTTACAATGGGGAGGTGCAGAATAGAAAAAGCCAGCACCAACTGAATAGCCAACGACTTGAGCACCAAGGGCCACGAAATGGATCTTCTGTCTTTGCTCAGCACCCAGCCCAGAAAAGTCAATGTGAGTAAACCGAGGAATCCTCTGCCGATTCTTGTCCACCTACCGGCCATGGGATTGATTTCTCCGGCGGCCACGGCTTCTTCAAGAGGAGTAGCCATCACCATCTCTGCTTGGGCCGAAAGCTGCCAAGCGCCTAGGAGTAAAAAGAAGAGCAGTAAAGATTTCCGCATGGGCGGTGAAGTTATCGCTTTTCGCGTTTGCTGATTTCATCGCGAATGCGAGCAGCCTCCTCGTAGTTCTCTTCGGCTACGGCGCGGTTTAATTGCTGTTGAAGTCCTTCAAGATCAGCCTCCTCTAGCTCTTCCTCATCCAACTCTTGCAAGAGCTCCTCTTCTAACTCGTCTTCGTCCATTTCCTCCTCATCCGGCTCTTGGTCATTCTCATCCAACACCACTCCGGCTTTGTCTAGAATGTGCTCATAGGTGAAGATGTCGCAATCAAAACGCGTGGCCAGTGCCACCGCATCGCTGGTGCGGGCGTCCAGAATTTCTTCGTGCCCGTCAGGACCGATGCACACCAAGCTGGCATGAAAGACCCCTTCTTTGAGGGAGTGGATGACCACTTCTTTCAAGCGAATATTAAAAGCCCGCGCAAAGCTGGCAAAGAGGTCGTGGGTCAACGGCCTGGGCGGATTGATCTCTTTCTCTAAGGCAATGGCAATACTCTGGGCCTCAAAAGCCCCGATGATGATAGGAAGGGTACGCTCCCCTCCTTCCTCCCCCAAAACCAGTGCATAGGCACCGGTTTGGGTTTGGCTATAAGAAAGTCCTTTGATCCAGAGACGCTTGCGGCCCATGATTAGCCGTTGTGCTCCTTAAATTTTCGAACGGCAGCGGTGAGCGCAGGAAGCACTTGAAAGGCATCGCCCACTACACCATAGTCAGCGGCCTTGAAGAAAGGCGCTTCAGCGTCTGCGTTGATCACCACAATGGTTTTGCTATTGCTCACCCCGGCCAAATGCTGAATGGCTCCAGAGATGCCTACCGCGATGTAGAGATTGGGGTTGATGGCAATACCGGTTTGGCCCACGTGTTCAGAATGCGGCCGCCAGTGCATATCAGACACCGGCTTTGAACAAGCGGTGCCCGCACCCAGCAGGTCTGCCAGCTCTTCAATCATGCCCCAGTTCTCCGGACCTTTCAGTCCGCGACCACCAGAAACTACAATCTCGGCTTCGGGCAATGGAATGCTTCCCTTGGCGCGGTCTACACTTTTCACGGTAGTTCTGGCTTCAATTAAACCGAGAGAAATCGTTTCTACTGTGGCGGTTCCATCAAATTCTACTACGCCAATACCGTTGGGGATGAAAGACAATACACTGCGTGCTGCCTGTGATTCATACATCACATAGCCCTTGCTGGAAAAGGCGCTGCGCTTCACCCGCATGGGCGAAACAGATTCAGGCAGTTCTGAAATATTGGTAATGGCCGTGGCATTCCATTGTACGGAAAGCGAAGGCACTATGCTCTTGCCGTTGAAGGTGCCAGAGACTACTACGGCCTGTGCCGATTGTGATTCTGCTACTTGCTTCAGGGCCGAGGCATAGGCGGCGGCATCAAAAGATTGTAGGGCTTCTGATTGCAGGTGCAACACTTTGGAAGCACCGTATTTGCCCAGTGAAGCCGCATCATCTGTGAGGTTGCCAATTACGGCCGCTATGGTGTCTACGCCCATGGCATCTGCCACGCGCTTGGCATAGCTTACTGCTTCAAAGGTGGTTTTCTTGAACCGACCTTCCCAATTTTCTGCGAATACGATTACTGACATCTTCGGCGAACGTTAAATGACTTTGGCTTCTTCATGTAGGAGGCGAACGAGCTCATCCATATTGTCTGCGTTCACCATGGTCACAGCAGCTTTAGGCGCGGGCTTTTCATAGCCAACTGCCTGGCTGCGCTTATCGGCTTCTACCGCAGCACGTACAGCCAATGGCTTGGTGCGAGCGGTCATAATGCCCCGCATATTGGGAATGCGAAGGTCTTTTTCTTCTACCAAGCCCTTCTGACCGGCTACTACCATGGGGAGTTTGGCCTCCACGGTTTCCTTGCCGCCATCGATCTCGCGAATGCAATGGGCCGTGCCATTGTCTACTTCCATGCCCACACAGGCATTCACAAACGGCCATTGCAGCAACTCGGCCACCATGCCTGGCACTTGCGCGCCATTGTAGTCGATGCTCTCTCTGCCCATGATCAGCAGATCATACTGCTCTGCTTGTACAGTAGCTGCAATCTGACTGGCCACAAAGAAGGCATCTGTAGGTTCTGCATCAATGCGGATGGCATCATCGGCACCAATGGCCAATGCTTTGCGCAAGGTGGGTTCAGTGGTGGCAGTGCCCACATTTAATACGGTTACGCTTCCGCCTACTTTCTCTTTAAACCAGAGTGCACGCGTGAGTCCAAACTCGTCATAAGGATTGATGACGAATTGTACACCATTGATATCGAAGGCCTTGTTGTCAGGCGTGAAATTAATCTTCGAAGTGGTGTCGGGTACGTGGCTGATACAGACCAGTATCTTCATTCCGAAGGGGTGTTTTTAAGGGGTGTGCGAAGGTACGAAACAAGGCCGAGGCCTTGGTATTATGTACGCATAGTTCAGCGAAAAGTTCGCTATTACAGCAGATTGCCCTATAAACAGGGTCTTAGGGCCTGCTGCATCAACGGGTATAGTAGTGCACACCGCCAAAATCACCCTCCCATTTCCAGCCGCCAAGTGCCCATTGTTGCTGACTTACCTCCTCATAGCACTCCCAGCTGAGCGGGTAGGTGCCCATGGACGGACAAAGCAAGAGATGCGTGGCCTCGCCTATTCGGGGGAATTGGTAGATGTGCTCGCGCAGGGCCAAATGGGGCACCAATGCAGCATGGGCTGATACCGCAGCATCAGGCGGAATCTGTTCCAATAGGGCATGCACCGCTTCTACGTCTACAGCAGTTTGGGTATAATGCTCCTCAGAGAAAATACGCAGTCGGCTTTTCTCATTGAAAACCACGGTTTCCTCGTAGTTCCGCGCGTTGATCATGACTACTGCCGCCAGTTGCACTAAGCCGATGGGCAGCGAGAGCGTGCGCAAAGGCCATCGGGCGAGGGCTTCAAAAACACCGATGATCAATACAGGCGCAAACTCAATGGAATACTGTCCGCCTATGCCCCACATATACGGATTGTCATGCCACAGCTTCTGGGCGAAAATGGGGAACAGCATCAAGAGCCAAGCGGGTCTGAAGAGCAAGAGGGCACCACCGGAGTACAGCACAAATTCCCACAGCTCCATTTTATAGGGATCGGGCAGGGCATCGCGCAAATCGGCATAAAACCAGAGTTGAAAGGCGTCGAGCGGATGCTGCAGAATGTAAACCAAGGCCTGTAAGGGCCCCTCGCCCAACTGACTGTAGAGAAAGCCCCGGTATTCATCCGTATGAGAAAGCAGGGGCATCACGAGGCCTACGATGAGGAGGAAATACCCTGCGGAGATGCCGGCGCCCCTAATGCCCCAACGCCTGATGGCCCTGTGGTGGCGGTATTCCCATGCCAGGGCCAAGCAAATGAACACCATCCACAGGCTCATATTCTCTTTGGCCAGCAAGATGAGCACGGCCAATACTGACGCCTTTTTCAATTGCTGCCGTTGGACGGCCAAGAACAGCCAGGGGAGCAAGGCCGCGGCCAGTACGTTGGAGTGGTAATCGAAGGCCAGGGCGTTGTGCACCCCGTAGAAAGTGTAGAATGCCAATTGGGCCAAACGCGCCAGTACCGCCTGCTGGGGGGCGATCAAGCGCCTGATGCCCACCCCGGCCCAAACGATGGCCGCCCATTGGATGAGGAGTAATGTCCAGCTGCCGAAGAGCCACGACAAGGGCGAGAGCAAAGGCAGTAGTCCATCGAAATGACCGGCCAGGTGGTTCTCCCATTCGGCCATGATCATGTGGTTGTCTGCCACCCTCCCCTGCCTGTATTCAAAGAGCGCATGGGTGTAGAAGCCCAAATCGAGGGCGTAGGTTCTGAACAAATAATGGTTGGCCACGGGCATCAAGGCCAGCAAAACGGCGGCAGACAGCAGCAGGCTGCGGTCGATCCAAAGCCAAGGTTTTGAGCGGACATCCATGAAGCTCAATAATACAAACGTTAGGAGGCTATGCCGCAAGAAAAATTGGGGGCGGACTACCTTCGTTGCATGATGGTGGTGCTCTACTTTGATGGCGAATGTCATTTATGCCATGGGGCGGTACAATTTGTACTGCGGCATGAGCGGGCGGCCCAACTGCTGTTTTCCCCATTGCAGGGGGCGAGGGCCGAACAGGTTTTGCCTGAGGAAGTGCGGGCGGTAGACAGTTTGGTGTTGAAAGAAAACGGGAGCTTTTACAGCAAGTCGGGGGCTGCTTTGCGCCTCCTGCCCTATTTGAAGTGGTATTGGCAATGGTTGAACGTGTTTTGGCTGATGCCGGGGCCCTTGCGCGATGC
>CAZDPF010000064.1:0-12357 GCA_964507215.1 uncultured Chryseobacterium sp.
GAAAACCACCTTCCGGCCTTACCTTAGCTACATCGCTCCAAATCCTTTTCCATGAAAGGCATCATCCTCGCCGGTGGATCCGGCACTCGCCTCCATCCGCTTACTATCGCCGTCAGCAAACAGCTGATGCCCATCTATGATAAGCCAATGATCTATTATCCGCTGAGCACTTTGCTGCAGGCGGGTATGCGCGATATCCTCATCATTTCTACTCCCCATGATATGCCGCTTTTTCAAAAGCTGCTCGGCGATGGAAGTAGAATTGGGTGCAACTTTCAATACACGGTGCAACATGAGCCCAATGGCCTAGCCCAAGCTTTTGTATTAGGGGAGTCTTTTGTGAATGGCGATCCATCGGCACTTATTCTCGGCGACAATATTTTCTACGGCTCTGCCATGGGGAATTTGTTGAAAGACAGTGCCAACCCCAATGGCGGGGTGGTCTTTGCTTACCAGGTTTCAGACCCTGAGCGCTACGGAGTGGTAGCCTTTGATGAAAACTTAACCGCCATCTCTATTGAAGAAAAACCAGCCAAACCAAAGTCGCGCTTTGCCGTTCCTGGACTGTATTTCTACGATCATCAAGTAGTGGAAATCGCCAAGAATTTGAAGCCTTCTCCACGAGGGGAATACGAGATTACCGACGTGAATAAGCACTATCTTGAAAAAGGGCAATTGCATGTAGGAATCCTTGACCGTGGCACGGCTTGGCTCGATACCGGAACCCATGCCAGCTTGATGCAAGCCAGTCAGTTTGTAGAGGTGATTGAGCTTAGACAAGGTTTAAAAATTGGCTGCATAGAAGAAGAAGCCTGGCGACAAGGTTTTATAGACGATGAGCAACTGGAGCGAATTGCACAGCCGTTGACCAAGAGCGGTTATGGTACTTACCTCCTCGATCTGCTCCGCAAAGAATGAGTGAACTTCACAGCATTCCGCAGCTTTTAGAGCAGTTCGAAGCGTATCGGAATAAGCATCCGCTGCAAGGCCATCCTGAGAGTCTATATGCCCCAATGGAGTACATCCTCTCACTTGGTGGAAAGCGATTAAGGCCCGTGCTGTGCATGGCTGCTTGCCAAGCTTTTGGAGGAGAAGTTAACCGCAGCCTCTCAGCAGCCTTGGGCATAGAGGTGTTTCATAATTTCTCTTTGGTTCACGATGATATTATGGACCAAGCGCCTGTGAGAAGAGGTCAGCCTACTGTTCATCATCGCTGGGATGTGAACACGGCCGTTCTCAGTGGCGATGCCATGCTGGTGGAGGCTTATCGTCTCATCAGCGATTGTCCCACAGATGCCCTGCCCGCCGTTTTAGCCAGCTTCAATTCTATGGCCCGACAACTTTGTGAGGGTCAACGCTTGGATATGGATTTCGAACAACGGGAATCGGTAACGGAAGATGAGTATTTGGCTATGATAGCGGGTAAAACTTCTGTTTTGATTGGGTGCGCGATGGAAATTGGGGCACTCATTGCCGGCGCTGATGCCGCCCAAGCAAAAGCCATGTATGCCTTCGGATTGGAATTGGGATTGGCTTTTCAAATGAAAGATGACTACCTCGATTGTTTTGGAGATCCTGCCCTCACAGGTAAACAAAGCGGGGGAGATATCTTGGCCGGAAAGCATACCCTTTTGGCCATACACGCACGCACAAGTGCGGCAAAACGCTATGCATCATGCATGCTTTTGGAAGGAGAACAACGTGTAGCTATGATGCGTGAATTGTTTACGGAATGCGGGGCCGACCGATATGTTTTACAACGCAGTGAAGCTTATTTGGAAAGTGCACTCAGAGATCTTCAGAATGCCCTGCCGGCTGGAGAAGCACGCCAAGAGTTGGAAAGCTTGGCGCTACAATTGGTGCATCGCGATTATTGATGACGCTTCCAACCCATCTACAACCGGAAAATCTACAGTGGTCGGTTGATCACAGCCAAGCCATTGAGCTGCTGAAACGTCAGCTGGAAAAGGATTTGGAAATAACCCTCCAATCAGATCAGCCAACAGCTTTGGCTGAAGAGGTTTGGCACTATTGCCTTCAACTCCTGGCCCACTCAACCGATCGGTTACAAGCGGCCCTTTATCGGGCGGATGTTTCAGAAGAAGCCCTAGCGAAGGCTTTTCGCGAAAAGCCTTGGCCCGAAGCCGATCTTATTGCGTGGTGCATCCTTCGCAGAGAGTGGCAGAAGGTGCAGTTCCGCTTGTCTATCAGATAACCCCCAATTCTTTCCCCACCTTGGTGAAAGCGGCAATGGCTTTGTCGAGATGGTGCTGCTCATGTGCTGCGCTCAACTGCACGCGAATTCTCGCTTGTCCTTTTGGAACTACGGGATAAAAGAAGCCGATCACGTAAATGCCTTCTTCTAACAACTTATCTGCAAATTGTTGTGAAAGTGGCGCATCATAAAGCATCACGGGGGTGATGGGATGAATACCCGGCTTAATATCAAAGCCCGCCTCGGTCATTTTCTGCCGGAAGTACAGGGCGTTATTCATCACTTTGTCTCGCAAAGCCGTGGTCTCGTTCAAGATATCGAATACTGCATTGGAGGCTCCTACAATGGCGGGAGCGAGCGAATTGGAAAACAGATAGGGACGTGAACGTTGGCGCAGAATATCAATAATTTCTTTGCGGCCAGACGTAAACCCGCCCATGGCGCCGCCCAAAGCTTTGCCCAAGGTGCCGGTAATGATGTCTACTCTTCCCATAACATTGTGGTACTCATGGGTACCACGTCCGGTAGCGCCTATAAAGCCGGTGCTGTGGCACTCATCCACCATCACCAAAGCATTGTATTGCTCAGCCAGGTCGCAGATTTTGTCGAGTTGAGCGATAAAGCCATCCATGCTAAACACGCCATCGGTCACAATAATGCGAAAGCGCTGTGCTTGTGCTTCTTTCAGTCGTTCTTCCAACTCGTTCATATTGTTATTGGAATAGCGATAGCGCTGCGCTTTACACAAACGAACCCCATCAATAATAGAGGCGTGGTTCAAGCTGTCTGAGATGATGGCATCTTCTTCGGTTAGCAGGGGCTCAAAAACACCTCCATTGGCATCAAAAGCGGCAGCGTACAAAATGGTGTCTTCGGTACCGAGAAAGCGGGCGATTTTCTCTTCTAATTCTTTGTGGATGTCTTGGGTGCCACAGATAAACCGAACACTGCTCATCCCAAAACCGTGGGTGTCTAACGCATCTTTGGCCGCCTGAATTACGCGAGGATGACTGCTGAGGCCCAGATAGTTGTTCGCACAGAAATTAATTACCTCACGGCCATCTGCCAACCGGATGTCTGCTCCTTGTGGCGATGCAATAATGCGCTCGCGCTTGAACAATCCTTCTGATTCAATGCTTTGCAAGGTATTTTGCAGATGCGGTTGCAGTTCTCCGTACATAATGGGGGCTGTTTGATGGGTCAAATATAGAGGAGCCGACTACTTTTTACGGTGAAGCCAGCCATTTCAAATGCCTGCTGGTAACGCGCCATCTGCGCTTGGTGTTCGGGTCTTGCTTCCCCGGTTTTGTAGTCGAGGAGATGAAGTTGGCCTTCTGGGTCAATCACTACCCTGTCTGGACGAAGAATCTGTCCTGCTTGGTCTGTTAGACTCCGCTCATTCAGGCTTTCCCAACCTTGAAAAAACAGAGCATATTCAGGTTGTTGAATTTGCTCTAGCAGGCGCTGTACAGGAGAGGATAGCTCTTTTTGAGACAAGGCAAGCGCTTGCCAGTCATCAGGCGTTTCACAGCGCACTGCGGCCTCATGGAATTTATTGCCAAAGGCCTGTTCTTCGTTGAACATGGGCGTAACTGCAATCTTTATATGCGCTTGCCAATTACAGCTACTCATGTGCAGCGGATGTATGTGTTGACTGGCTGCTTTTTCTTGCTTCTCTGGTTGGTGATGCATTGATGCTTTTCTACTCAATTCCGCATCCATTCCCCATTGTTCGCGTGGTGCCTCTCGGCCTTCTCGTTCCAGAAAGTGCGCGAGTACACTCTGAATGTCGCTGCCTTCGGTATTGTTGGCGAACCGGGTAAAAATGTACAAGCGTTCTTCGGCGCGGGTAAAACCCACATACAGAAGATTGATATGGTCAAGGCTTGTATTCTGACGAGCTGTATTCCAAGCATCTCCCAATGCACCTTCAATATGTTCCCATTTCTTAGCGGCAAAGGGGAAGCGCTTAAGCCCAACAAATTCTTCTGAATCTAAATCCACCCAAAGGAAGTTTTCAGTCAGTTTAGATGTTTTCCAGATACAGTCGATCATTAGCACCACTGGAAATTGCAAGCCTTTGGATTTGTGCAAAGTCATCAGGCGAAGCGCTTCATTTCGAGCGGGTTGTTCAACGGCAATGGCGCGCCCTCTTTCTTGCCACCACCTCACCAGATCTACTGGGTCAGTGCTCGGTTTGGCCCCCTTGTGTAAACTCTCAGTAAGCAGTCTCCACAAGAAAGCATCAGCCTCCCCATTCAAGCCAAATACGCGTATCCAGTGTTGCAGCAGCTCATAAGTTCCCAGCGGCAATTGGGGCGTTTCGAGCCCTGGAAAGAACCGCTGTAAGGTGGTCCATGTGCGAAGAGCCGAAAATCCCTTCCCGATTGCAAAGGCTTGGGAATCATCAATATATTCAAATGAAAGCAAGAAATAGAGCAACTGCCTTTGGGCTTCAGCATCTTGGGGATCGATGAACAAGCGAAGCAGATCAATTAAGAAGCGTACTTCGGCGCAGCTTTCCATTTCCTCTCCCTGCTCAGAGGCCACCTGAAAACCAGCCTCTTGCAATTGAGGAATGAGCTGAACTGCTGAATTCTTACTTCGATACAGCAGGGCAATATCTTTCGGCAAATACTTCTTTTCCTCAATGAGCTCTTTGAGCAAAGCGATGAGTTCTTCCGCTTGCCAGGCGCTAAACTCTGCGTTGGTGTTGACCTCGTGTTCAGGCCGTCTTATTTCTACCAGACCTCCTTCAGCCTGCTTTTTAGGCGCTTGAAAAGCATGGGAGTAGAGTTCTGCATGCAGTGGGTCGCCAGACAGAATTTCTGCACAATGGGTAAAAAAACGATTGTTGAAGTTCACCACTTCCGGAAGGCTGCGCCAGTTTTCTTCTAGTTGCCTCAATTCAAAACCGGGAGTCTTTTGCAGGCCTTTGTGAAAGAGGGTCATAAACTGGGCTACATCTCCGCCCCTCCATCGGTAAATGGCTTGTTTGGCATCTCCTACCAACAGCACTTGGCCTCCGCTACCCATCATATCTAGCACAAAAGGCTGCATATTGTTCCACTGCTGTTGGGAGGTGTCTTGAAACTCGTCTATGAAGAGTTGCTGATAGCGTTCACCCATTCGTTCAAATAAATAAGCCGAAGGTTGATGCCGCAGTTCTTCTTCAATAAAAGACCCCAACTGATCTATTAACAGCAAGTTGCGTTCCTCTAAAATGGTATCGAGCTGTTGCTGAATATGACCAAGAAGCGCAATGTTGAACAGTTGTTGCCTGATGTGGAAGTAATGAAACCACTGTTGATGAAGGGCGTCTATTGCAAAGGCCATGGTTTTCAGCTCAGGTACCAAGGCTTCTATTTGATGGCGCTTGCCCGGGTCTTTTACTTTGTTCTTTGGATAGGCGCTTGCTTCGCCTTCCAATTGACTTTGAACCGTGGGCGAAAATCTTTTGAAATCTGCTGGTTGAAGGGCATTGGCGGCCTTGTTGAAATAGTTGGGTATTCCGGCCCTACTGAATTCATTGGCATCAATTCCTTCTTCGGCTATGCGAGCCAAGGCACTTTTTGCGAGGGCATGCAGTTGTTCCCTACACGTTTGGTTTTTCTCATTAAAAGCCTCCATGAGTGTACGACACTCGTCAAGTTCAAGGGCTTTGAGCATTTGGAGGTCGCTCAGGGTAGTGGAAGCCAGCAGTTTGTTGGCCTCTTCCAGTAGCTTGCCTCTCACATACCAGCTTTTCTCTTCCTCTTCATTTAAATAGCGTGCGTACTGCAACAAAAATTGACTCAGTTCACTGCTGCCATCATAGGCATCTAGGGTACGGTCAACCGCTTCGGCAACCAGCAGATTGCGGTCCATTTCCAGTTCAAAGGCTGCGGGCAATTGAAGGTCTTGCGAAAAGCTTCGTACAATGCGGTGCGTGAGGGCGTCTATGGTGGTGACGCTGAAATACCCATAATGATGCAACAGATGCTGCAAGGCGCTTTCGGCCCTTTTTTGGAAGGCCTCAGGAGAAATTTTCAAATCGCCAATTAAGGCCTCCCGCATCTGATCTGAAGCGCCGTGCGATTGTCCGCTTACCCATGCTTGCAAACTGGCTACAATGCGTTCCTTCATTTCTGCAGTAGCCTTGCGCGTAAAAGTGATGGCCAGAATGTCATAGTACGCATTCGGCCTTTCAGATTGCAGGCAGAGATAGAGATAGGTCTGAACCAGTTGGTGGGTTTTTCCAGAACCGGCAGAGGCCGAAAAGAGGGTAAGGGTAGCAGGATTGAGCACGCCTCAAGATAGCAAAGCCTATTGCTCCCCCGAAAACTCAATCAATTTGCGTCTGTATACGCTGAAGAGCTTGCTTTTGCTTACGAAACCCACATACTTCCCTTGGTCTGTCACTGGCAAATTCCAGGCGCCAGTGTCTTGAAACTTGCGAATTACACCATCCATTCGCTCGTCTTTGTCGATGATGTCCGGCGGCGCATTCATGAGGTCGCGCACAAAGGTGGTTCCGTATAAATTTTGTTGAAACATGATTTGCCTGAAGTCGTCTAAAGTGAGCACCCCAGTGAGTTTGCCGTTCTCGTCAAGCACGGGGAAGAGGTTGCGCTTGCTCTTGGCCACCACTTGTACCAAATCGCCGAGGCTTAAGTCGGGTTGAACAGTTTTAAAATCGTCTTCAATCACACTTTCCAAGCGCATAAGCGTAAGTACTGCTCGGTCTTTGTCATGGGTGATGAGTTCACCCCGCTTGGCCAAAGTGATGGCATACACGGAATGGGGAACGAAAGCTTTCACCACGGTAAATGAAATAGCACTTACGAGCATCAGCGGAAGAAACAGCTCATAACCACCGCTCACTTCGGCTATGAGAAAGATGGCGGTCAGAGGTGCGTGGAGCACACCTGCCAGCAGGGCAGCCATCCCCACCAGTGAAAAGTTAGACTCAGACAATTGTGAAAGTCCGGAGTAATTGACCAATCGGGCGAAGACATAGCCCAAGGCACTTCCCATGAAAAGGGTAGGGGCAAATATTCCGCCCACACCACCACTATGCAAGGTGAATGAAGTGGCAAAAACTTTAAAAAGCACCAAACCGAGTAGTAAGAAGATCACCAAGAGTTCATGGCTCACGGCCCCATGGAAGATGTTTTCAGCTAAAACCTCCTGCACTTCGTGATTGAGCAAATGGTTGATGGTTTCATAGCCTTCCCCATAAAGCGGTGGAATGAAGTAAATCAAGGTGCCTAGGGCAACTCCACCTATCAACACCTTGACATACGGATTGCTAAAGCGCTCCATAAATGCTTGTACGCCAAAGTATACCTTGTTAAAATAGATGGAGAAAAAGGCCGCCACCACGCCAAGGAGGATGTAAAAGGGCAAATCCCCCACGGCAAATTCTTCTTTGATTTGAAAAGGGAACAGATAGCCATCACCCGTAAAAAAGAGGCTCATGACCACCCCGGAAACAGAAGAAAGAAGCAGGGGAACAAGAGAAGTTAAAGTGAGGTCGAGGCTAAAAATTTCAATGGCAAATACCACCGCGGCGATGGGAGTCTGTAGAATGCTAGAAAGCGCACCGGTGGTGGCACAGCTTATGAGAAGGATGCGCGATTTGTAATTGAGGTGCATCATTCGCGCCAGATTCGACCCGATGGCAGAACCAGTACTAACTGTTGGGCCTTCCAGTCCTACACTTCCTCCAAATCCAACAGTAATGGAACTGGTGATTACAGAAGCATACATTTTAAATGAGCGGATAATTCCGTTGCGCTTAGAAATAGCATAGAGGGTAGAAGGGATGCCGTCGCCAATGGGCTCTTTAATAATAAACCTGACGATGGTGACCGTCAACAAAATGCCCAAAAGCGGAAACGCGAAATAAAAGAGCTGGTGCCAATTAGCAAGAAACTCTCCGCGCAACAGCTCTTGGATGAGGTGCACGGTGTTCTTTAAAAGCACAGCGACAGTTCCGCTGATTAAACCCACCAGTACGGAGAGCATCAGAATGAACTGCCGCTGGGGCACGTGGCGCACCCTCCAAATGAGGAAGCGGCCGAGAAGCGATTGAGGACGTTGGGCCATCAGCGAGTTTGCTGTGGCAAAACTACTCCGCTAAAGAGGTTTATACTACCGGTGCGTGCATAGAGTATTCATCAAGCACCACATCGGTCATGTATTCCAAGTGTTTCTGATGCGATAGCTCTTCTACAGAATCATAAGAAATAAAGCTGCAGGCACTGGCAAGGGAACCGCCATTCATTAAGGCAAAGACCGGACGAGTGATTTGGCCCAGTACGGCATTTTGCAACTCTGCAGGCCCTACAATGTAAGCGTGAATCATCAAGCCCGATTGCATAGCCAGCAGATCAGCCATGCGCAATATACCCTTGTGGTAGAATGAAGAAACTTCCACTTCAAAAGCGCGCGCAATGGAACGGTTTCGAAACCAAAGCACATCAATGTTTTCTACTGTGCGAAGGGTGAGATCATCAAGGTTGAGCGGCAGAGTGTCTAAGAGGGCGTTGGATTTGGGTTTCCAATATTGCAATACACGGTTGCGGGCCTCCATGGGAATCCACACCTTGAGATTCATTCTTTCGCCTATTTCAGCCAACATGGCCTGCATGCGGGCGATGTTTTTCATGTCTTCTTCCATATTCGGAAGACGAATGGCATCATTGGCGGGAATGGTGACATTCACCTGAGCAGGCGTGTCAAATTGACCTGCAGCAGATGAGGGAACGGCCGCTGCTTGCGGTTTGATCTCGAATGTGGGTGTTAATTCTTGCATGGGTGTTTCTGGCGCTTTGGTAGATGAAATTTCAGGGGTTTTCTTACGGTTTTCTGCGGCTACTTCAACGGCTTCCGAGGCTTTGTGTTGAGCATCAGCAACTGGTTCTTCTACAGGAACATCGGCAGATGGAACTTCGCTTGTTGGGTTGGTTGTTTCAGAAGCCGCCTCATCTTCTACTGCCTCGCCTTCGGCCATTGGCGCTTCTTCTTTCGCCTCTGTATTCTCTTCTTCTTCAACCAGTTCCTTCGATTCTGAAACGGAAATTTCCACCGGAGCAACAGTAGCTTCCGCTTCTTCAATGGGCTCTTCCGCTTGTTCCAAAGACTCTTCTGCTGATTCGGATGCCACTTGTGTCTCCTCTATAGATTCTTCTGATGGCGAAGACATGGGCTCTTCCACCGCAATGGCTTCGGTTGAAGTTTCCTTTGTTGGGTCTTGCATTGGGGCTTCTTCCGCTGCTTCTGCTGCTGGTTCATCGGTTTTTCCTACCGCAGCAGATTTGTCGTTGAGAACCCATTCAAGGTGCTTGCCGTCTGGTTCTTCCAATTTGCGGAGACTTCCTCGAAACATACCCGTCCAGATCAAACTGCTCTTGGGAATGAGTTTGGTGAAGCTGAGGTTGTTCCAAACAATGTCTGAATTGTCAGGTACGGCGTCTGCCAAGCTGAGCCAAGAGCGTGTTTTCACGTCCATCCGAACGGTATACGGATCATTCTCTTTGGCAAATAGGGGCTTGTCGTCTCGGTAAGTTTGACTTACCACCTATAAAACGCCTACCAGTTTGGCGGTTTTGAGTACATAGCAGATGAGCATGTCCCCAGGTTGAATCTCTTCCGCCAATGCACGTTGCCGTTCGCGAAAGCCCACCACATTACGCGCCGTTAAGGAGAAGGCTTCATAGGTCTCTGGGGTGAGCAGATTGATGTAATAGGCCATTGAAAGCACTTGTTTTCAGGATAAACGAGAACCCAACGGATGCCGCTATTCCTGATTCGTATGGAAGGCCAAGTTAAAACAGTCTATGGCGATAAAGCCATTTTTTCTGATAGTAGTTAATAACGACATCTACAGACTAAGGTAAACGCTTACAGCTATTTATGCGCGCTCATTCTCCACCCTTAGATGGAGTTCTTCGAGTTGTTCTTGGGCCAAAATAGAAGGGGCGTCGATCATCACATCCCGCCCAGAATTGTTCTTGGGGAAAGCGATGTAATCTCGAATGGTTTCATGTCCGCCAAGAATGGCCACCAAGCGATCAAAGCCAAAAGCGATGCCGCCGTGAGGAGGTGCTCCGTATTCAAAGGCATTCATCAAAAAGCCAAACTGCGCATCGGCTTCTTCTTCGCTAAAGCCCAAAATGCTAAACATGCGTTTCTGCAAAGCGCGGTCGTGAATACGAATAGAGCCTCCGCCAATTTCATTGCCGTTCAGTACCATATCGTACGCATTGGCTCTTACGGCTCCTGGATCGCTATCCAAGAGCGCAATGTCTTCGGGTTTGGGCGATGTAAAGGGATGGTGCATAGCAAAGTAACGCTGGCTGTCTTCATCCCATTCCAACAAGGGGAAATCTACCACCCACAGCGGGGCAAACTCATTCGGATTTCGCAAGCCCAGCGCTTCGGCCAAATGCATACGCAGTTCGCTCAGTGCCTTACGCGTTTTGTGGGTAGGGCCGGCCAGAATGAGCACCAAGTCTCCTTTTTGCGTACCAAAAGCCTCGGCCCATCCTCCAAGTTGCGTTTCATTGAAGAATTTGTTCACTGAGGAAGTGAGACTGTCATCTTCTGCATGCTTCATCCAAATCAGGCCGCTCATGCCAAGTTGTGGCCGCTTCACAAAATCTGTTAGCGCATCCAATTGCTTTCGGGTGTAGTGGGCGCAGCCGTCTACCTTAATACCCACCACCAATTCAGCATCGGTGAATACCTTGAAGTCGTTCCCTCTTAGGGCAGCCTCCAACTCCACGAATTTCATCCCAAAGCGGATGTCGGGTTTGTCGTTGCCATAAGTGCGTATGGCTTCATCATAACTCATTCTAGGGAATTGGTCTATCTCAATTCCCTTGATAGTTTTGAGGAGGTGGCGCGTGAGTCCTTCAAAAGTGTTGAGGATGTCTTCTTGCTCAACAAAAGACATCTCGCAGTCTATTTGGGTGAATTCTGGCTGCCGATCTGCTCGCAAGTCTTCATCGCGAAAGCACTTGACAATTTGGTAGTAGCGGTCCATGCCTGCTACCATGAGCAATTGCTTGAAAGTCTGTGGAGATTGGGGCAGGGCGTAGAATTCCCCGGCGTTCATGCGAGAAGGCACCACAAAGTCGCGCGCGCCCTCGGGAGTGCTTTTGATGAGGTAAGGGGTTTCAACTTCTGTGAATCCTTGACTATCGAGATAGTTTCGGGTGGCGAGGTTGACTTTATTGCGGAGGAGGAGATTTTTCCGAACTGGTTCTCGGCGGATGTCTAAGTACCGATAGCGCATGCGCAATTCTTCGCCTCCATCTGTTTCCTCCTCAATGGTAAAAGGAGGTGTTTTAGAGGCATTGAGCACCTTTAGTCCAGTGACTTTTACTTCCACCTCCCCAGTGGCGATCTTCAGATTTTTAGCGCTGCGTTCAATGACCTCCCCGCTAACTTGCACAACACTTTCACGTCCTATGTCGCAAGCTTGCTGCATCAAATCTTTGTTCCAGAATTCATTAAAGGCCAATTGGGTAATGCCGTAGCGATCGCGCAGATCAATGAAGGCCATGCCGCCGAGTTCTCGCACGCGCTGCACCCAGCCAGCAAGTGTTACCGTTTGTCCGATATGTGTTGCGCGCAGTTCGCCGCAGTGATGTGATCGATATCCCATGATGCACCAGTATCTTGGCGCGAAAGTACGCAGTACAACCATGGACCTGTACAGTGATGAGTATTTCATGCGAGAGGCTTTGAAACAAGCCCATCTTGCTTTTGAAGCCGATGAAGTTCCGGTGGGAGCGGTGGTGGTGGCCCAGCAACGCATTATTGCCCGCGCGCACAACCTTACCGAGCGCCTTACTGATGTCACGGCACATGCGGAGATGCAAGCCATTACTGCGGCGAGTCATGGATTGGGCGCCAAATACCTGCCAGACTGCACCCTTTATGTCACCTTAGAGCCTTGTGTGATGTGCGCTGGTGCTTTGTTTTGGGCGCAAATAGGAAGGGTGGTTTTTGGAGCCTATGATCAAAAACGCGGCTTTTCCAGTTGGAAACAACTTGAACTTCATCCCAAAACAGAGGTGGTTGGTGGTCTGCTAGGCGATGCTTCTGCAGATTTACTTCAACAGTTTTTTCGTGCAAAAAGGAAATAAAAA
>CAZDPF010000065.1:0-9476 GCA_964507215.1 uncultured Chryseobacterium sp.
CAACCAAACTCTCCCAACCCCGAATGCCTCTGTGCGAACAGTCCGTTCTACGCCTGGGAGATTCATGGGATTGAATACAGAGAATACTGCTTGCAAGAAAAAGGAGAGCGAGTCCCTATTCCTACTGCCAATTGCTTAATTTAATATTGTCCCAAAAGAAGGAAGGCTACCACCTGAAGAAATATATATGGAAAAAATAAGAATTGAATTAATCATTCCACTTTTTCTTATTGCTTCATCTTGTGCTGCACAGATGAATTTCAATACCATAATAAGCAATGGATATAAGATAGTCATGTCTGAAATTATTCTTAGTAGCGACTCTCTTCAGTGTTTAAATGTAGATAAGGAAGTATTTCCCTTTCATTATACATCGGGCAATCAAAGAATGGATTCCATCATTTTTGCCAATGAGCTTAATATATTCGAATTGTTAGATGATAATTCATTTACTTCAACAAACATTCCTTTAATCAAATTGACAAAGCAAGAATGTGCAAATGAACTTAGAATTAAGTTCTCACAAATCAAAGAATCGTTCTTTTGTGCCATTATATACGAGAGCCCAATAGAAAGATCATTTGACAGGTTGTATGGCTCATTCACTTATGTTCAGTTTCATGTTAAGGAGAATAATAACACAGTGGACATACATTATCTGACAAAAATTCATATTGAACCATAGTTTCTTATTGAAAAAGTAGTGAAGAAGAATTTCTTAAACCCACATTAATGGACCATAGGATATCATAAACTTTGATAGCATAAAAGGTGAAATACAACTAGGCGCACTTCAACCTTCGAACAATTTTAAACCCTCCCCTCATGGATAAATCAAATAACGCTTCCTCAGTTGTTTAAAGGCTTCCAACTCATCAGCATACAAGGCTTTCAATGCTTCGGCATCAGCGCCGGCTTCTATGGCCAATCGGATGCGGTTGGTACCAGCCAGTCGATCAAAAAAGCTGGAGAAGAAGTCCTTCTTATTGTCGCTCATCTGATAGGCCTCTATCAGCCAAACCCAGTAAATGGCTGAATACTTAGGCATATAGTACTCGCCAAAAGGCCTCAGATCTACCCCATTGCACAATTGGTCACGGTACTTGGGCTGCGGCGCTTCATCGCGTGAACGCGGAGTGAACTGAAAACCCAAATTGGGCATCCACGGGGCGCCAATCACCTGAAAGGGAAAGTCGGTGCCGCGACCAATACTCAAAGGGGTGCCTTCAAAGAAACACAAAGAGGGATAAAGGGCCACCGCCGCCGCATTGGGCAAATTGGGCGAGGGTTTAACCGGCAGTTCAATTATCATCTCATGCCGATAACCCTCACAACGAATAACCGTTAACACCGCTTTCTGTCCGTTCGTCAACCAACCTTCGCCATTCACCATGGCCGCATACTCCCCTACCGTCATGCCATGCACTACCGGCACCGGATGCATGCCTACAAAAGAGGCGTATTCTGGCTCCAGCACGGGTCCGTCTACAAAATGTCCGTTCGGATTGGGCCTGTCCAACACAATAAAAGGAATGTTCTGCTCTGCACAGGCATCCATCGCCAAGCTCATGGTGGAGATATAGGTGTAAAAACGCGTGCCCACATCCTGCAGATCAAAGAGCATTACGTCAATTCCTTCTAACTGATGGGGCTGCGGCTTGCGGTTGTTGCCATAGAGCGAAACCACCGGCAGTCCTGATTTTTCATCTACCCCATCCACAATCTTCGCACCGGCAGCGGCAGATCCTCTAAAGCCGTGTTCGGGAGCAAAGATGCGCACCAACTGCACCCCTCTTTCTTGCAGCACATCCACCAGATGCCTGCCTTCAGCCAGCGAACTGTGGTTGGCAATAAGCCCTACGCGTTGGCCTTCCAACAAATCAGCGTAAGCACTGTAGCGCTCAGCACCGGGTATCAACGTCTGCGCCATCGAACTCCATCCGATGTGCATCAGAAGCATCACCACAAGCCCTTTCCAGCTGTTACCTTTGACCCCAAGCTGATATTCTGTGCGATTCGAAACCTTCACTGCGCTGCGTTTTTCCACCCACAAAGGTGGGAGTTTATCGCAAAGAGTGGTACGCATTGGCATCGCCGCGGTGGCCATTTCTATGGTGGTGATGATTATTTCCATTGCCACGGGCACCGGACTGCAAAAAAAGATTACTGAGAAAATTATCTCCTTCACTGGCGATGCCCAGATCATTCCTTATGTGGTAAGCGAGTACAGCGGGGCTTATCTCCCCAATGCAGACAGTATTGCTGGGCAGTTGCGCGGCCAGGACGAAATACGCCATGTGCAGATGGTGAGCGAGAAAGGCGGATTGCTGAAAACGGAAGACGACTTTGAAGGCATTACCGTGAAAGGGGTAGGCAACGACTTTGATTGGCGGCATTTTCAAACTTATCTGCGCTCTGGGAGGGCACCGCATTATTCGCCTGATGACTACAACGACAGCATTTTAGTAAGTGAGTTTCTCATGCGCCGCTTGAAGTTGCAAACGGGTGATGAAGTGGTGGTTTTCTTTCTGCGCGAAGCCCCACAACCCCCATTGATGCGTCAGTTTTTAATAGCCGGAACCTTTGCCACCGGCATGGCAGAGTTTGACGGCAACCACATTATTGCCCACGAAAAGCACTTGCGGAAATTGAATAAATGGGAAGAAGGTAGCGCTGGAAGATTGGAAGTTTTTCTACATGAATCGCCGCCCTCTCTCGAATGGGCAGACCAAATTCGCTTTGCACTGCCCTTGAATGCCAATCTGCGCTTGGCCCGCGAAACCTACCTCGACATTTTTCAGTGGATCGACCTTTTTGATGTGAATATCTACCTCATCTTGATTGTAATGATTGTAGTGGGCTTGGTCAATAGCGTTACGGCTTTGCTGACCATCATTCTGGAAAAGCGAAGAAGCATAGGCCTGATGAAGGCCTTGGGCGCTTCAGAAGCGCAACTGCGCAAACTCTTTCAACTTCGCTCTATGGTAATTGTGGGGAAAGGCATGCTTTGGGGCAACCTCATGGGCATTGGCCTGTGTTTGATCCAGCAATTCACCGGCTGGCTGCGCTTAGACCCCGAAGTGTACTATGTTGACCGAGTGCCCATTCACCTTCCGTGGTTGATGCTCCTGGCATTGAATGCAGGAGTTTTGCTCATTTCCTACCTGGCCATGAACTTGCCTGTTCGGGTTATTGCACGCATGCAAGCAGCAGATTCACTGAAAGCTTTCTAGGCCCTCGGCCAGCACCTACCTTTGCCCACTCTATCAAGCGCACATCCCCATGAAGGTCTGCAACAACATCCTCGAAACCATCGGCAACACGCCCATGATTCGCCTCCACAAAATTGCCGAAGATATTCCGGCAACGGTCTTAGCCAAGGTGGAGTATTTCAATCCCGGACACAGCGTGAAAGATCGTATGGCCTTGAAAATGGTGGAAGATGCAGAGAAAGATGGCCGACTTAAGCCCGGAGGCACCATTATAGAATGTACCTCTGGCAACACTGGAATGGGGCTCGCCTTGGCGGCCATTGTCAAAGGCTATCGGCTCATCTGCACCTTGAACGACAAGCAGAGCAAAGAGAAGATGGATGTGCTTCGGGCCATGGGGGCACAACTCTATGTTTGTCCTACCAATGTTGCCCCAGACCATCCGGAGAGTTACTATTCAGTAGCAAAAAGGCTCAACCAAGAGATTCCGAACAGCTTTTTCCCCAATCAGTACGACAATCTCTCGAATCGCGCGGCGCATTATGAGTCTACCGGACCCGAAATCTGGGAGCAAACCGAAGGCAAGATCACGCATTTTGTGGTGGGCGTGGGTACTGGCGGAACCATCAGCGGTGTGGCCAAATACTTAAAAGAGAAGAATCCTGCTATTCAGATATGGGGTATTGACTCTTACGGTTCGGTTTTTAAGAAATACCATGAAACCGGCGAGTTTGACGAGAGCGAAATCTATTCGTACATCACTGAAGGTATTGGCGAAGACATCTTGCCGGCCAATGTTGATTTTGATTTGATCGATCGATTTGAAAAGGTATCTGATCGCGATGGAGCCTTGGCCTGTAGAGAACTGGCGCTCAAAGAAGGGCTTTTGTTGGGCTACTCCTGCGGATCAGCTTTTCAGGGATTGCGGCAGCTGAAAAATGAACTAAAGCCCGAAGATGTGGTGGTGGTGCTCTTTCACGACCACGGCAGCCGTTATGTGGGCAAAGTGTACAATGACGACTGGATGCGCGAGCGTGGTTTTCTGCCACAGAAAGGCAAAACGGCCGGTGATTTGGTGGAAAAGCACCTTCGTCAACCCTTGGTGACCATTGGCGTAGGAGAACCCGTCTCCAATGCCATCAACCTCATGCGAAAGCATTCTATTTCACAGATTCCCGTGCATCGCGATGGCCAATTTGTAGGCGTGCTGAATGATGCCCAAATTTTGCGCAATCTCAACAGCGATACCTTGCACCAACGTTGTGACGAGATTATGAGTCCACCCTTGCCGGTGGTACAATCTACCGCCAGCAAAGAAGAAGTGGCGGCTTTGTTGAAAGGCGATGTGGCCGCCGTTCTGGTGGCATTGCCTGAAGGCCATCACCATATTCTGACCACCCACGACCTGATCAGCGCTATGGCTTGATGGCGAAGGAGATTCTACTGGCCTCTGGCCGTTTAATCAGGCTATCAAACTATCCCCCCAAGCGAATCATCAGCTTGGTGCCCAGTCTTACCGAAACGCTTTTTGACTTAGGTCTAGAAGAGGAAGTGGTAGGCATTACCCGCTTCTGCATTCATCCTCGGCATTGGCATCAAAGGAAGAAGCGCATTGGGGGCACCAAAGATTTTCGGCTAGCCGACATCAAAGCCCTGCAACCCGACCTCATCATTGCCAACAAAGAAGAGAACACCCGCGAAGGCATAGAAGCGCTGGCCAAAGATTTTCCGGTTTGGGTGAGTGATATTTCCACTATTCAAGAAGCCATAGAAAGCATTCACACCCTTGGCCAATTGTGCGGCCTAGAAGCCAAAGCGATGGCTCTTGCTAGCGAAATCAGTGCAGGTTGGGCGCAACTCCCGCGCTTTCCTCAACCACTGAAAAGCTTGTATTTCATCTGGAAATCGCCCTGGATGGTGGCCGGTAAAGGCACCTACATCGACGCTGTTTTACAACAACTCGGTTTAGAAAATGGCTGCACTGACAGCAGATATCCGGTAATTGATATTGATGCTTTTCGCGGCCAAACACCTGACTTATTGCTCTTTTCTTCTGAGCCCTTTCCCTTTAAAGCGCCTCATTGGGAGGAGTGGCAAGAACGCTTCCCAAAGGCGCAATGCATGGTGGTTGATGGAGAGGCTTTCAGTTGGTATGGAAGCCGAATGAAAACTTCGATGGTCACATTGAAAACTTTCGTAAACCAACACAGGTCATAGTTGGTTGAAAACAGGGCAGACTACCTTTGCGCCCTTGAACCACTTATCAACCCCAAAAAACTGCTGAATGGCTGAGAATGCACGCATTACTATTGCCCGTGGAGACGGCATCGGACCGGAAATTATGGATGCCACCCTTCACATTCTCGACGCCAGCGGGGCCGGCTTGAGTTATGATGAGATTCAAATTGGAGAACAGGTTTACAAGCGTGGCATTGTAAGTGGCATTGAAGACAGCTCTTGGGATACCCTTCGGCGCAACAAACTATTTTTAAAATCGCCCATCACCACGCCGCAAGGAGGTGGTTACAAAAGCCTGAACGTAACTGTTAGAAAGAGTCTTGGCCTATTTGCCAATGTGCGTCCGGTGCTGTCTTACAGTCCGTTTGTACACTCGCACTTCAACAAGCTCGACATGGTGATTGTGCGAGAGAATGAAGAAGACCTCTACGCAGGTATTGAGCATCAGCAGACCCAAGAAGTGGTGCAAACCCTGAAGTTGATCTCTCGTCCGGGCTCTGAACGCATCATCCGCTATGCCTTTGAATTTGCCCGTGCTTATGGTCGCAAGAAGGTGACCTGCATGAGCAAAGACAACATTATGAAGCAAACCGATGGCATGTTCCATCGGATTTTCAATGAAGTGGCAACAGAATATCCCGATATTAAGGCAGATCACCTCATCATCGACATTGGTTCGGCCATTGTGGCTAATCGGCCTTCAACCCTTGATGTGGTAGTGACTTTGAATTTGTATGGCGACATCATCTCTGATATTGCAGCCGAAATTTCGGGTTCTGTTGGTTTAGGAGGCTCTTCCAATGTGGGCGCAGAAGTAGCTATGTTTGAAGCCATTCACGGCTCTGCCCCTGACATCGCCGGGAAGAATTTGGCCAATCCGTCGGGCTTGTTGAACGCTGCCAATATGATGTTGGTGCAGATGGGCAAAACCGAAGTAGCAGAACGCATTCAGAACGCTTGGCTGAAAACATTGGAAGATGGCATTCACACTGGCGATATTTTCCGAATTGGCCAAAGCCATGAACGCGTAGGCACCCGTGAATTTGCCCAAGCGGTGGTTGATCGCTTAGGAGAAATACCTGAAATCTTGAAGCCCGCCAAATTTGGCGCAGAGGGCAAGATGTCCGTGCAGCTGCAAGCGCGCAAACACATGAACAAGCAGTTGGAAGGGGTGGATGTATTCATTGATTGGGACGAAAACCATCGCAATCCAGAAACCTTGGGCAAAATGCTAGAGGCCGCTTCTACCGATGCTTTGAAGTTGAAGATGATTACCAACCGCGGCGTGAAAGTATACCCCGGTGGATTGCCCGAAACTTTTTGCACTGATCACTGGCGCTGTCGGTTTGTTAAGAAACAAGAAAACTTGAGCCACCAAGACATCCGCGAATTGCTTCAGCGCGTAGAAGCCGCTTCGTTGGATTGGATCAAGCTGGAGCAATTGTGCAGCTTTGATGGCGAGCGAGGCTACAGCCTCGGACAAGGAGAGTAAGCGCCGGGCTCAGAGTTCGGGTCGAGGAATATTGGCTTTCTCCCGCTCATCGAGTATGCCTCGCTGAAAGGCCCTTTGCAAGATGTTTTCAATCAAACGATCCTCATCATCATTTTGGGGATCGTATTCTTTTTTCAAACTGATGTCGTACCAATTGGCGGTTACGTTGTACCAAAAAGCCTTCCAGCCACTGCGGTATTCTTTGACCAAGTCATAGGCCGTAAGTCCGGTTTCGCGGTAGATGAGCTTGCACAGAATTTGGCCTTCTGATCGGGTGAGTTTGCGCAAATCGGGTTCGAACTCCTTTTCGAGGTATTCCTCAAACTCCTTGATGTATTTCTTGCGCTTCTTCTTTTTGGGAATGCGGTTGAGTCGGGCGTTGAGGGTGTCTAAATTGGTGGCAGCCAATACGGCCCAAGGGTACACTTTGT
Organism: uncultured Chryseobacterium sp.; assembly: GCA_964507215.1. GTDB lineage: Bacteria > Bacteroidota > Bacteroidia > Flavobacteriales > Schleiferiaceae > RFXV01. Next base: position 7,374 of record CAZDPF010000065.1, read on the forward strand.
ACACTCTTCGCTTGAGCAAGAGATAGCGTCTTCGGGCCTCATTGTTACTAAAGCTTGGCTCAGGGATAAACAGCACCTCATCGAGGATGATCATCGGCACGGTATCGCCATCAATGATGAGGGCGTCTGTTATTCCGCGGTCTTTGTTCTTCAGTACATAATTCACAATAGAGTCGGCAATGGCATTGCCGCTTCCACTGTCAACTTGGGCCCGTAGTGCGGCACCCGAACACAAGAAGGAGAGAATCAGGAAAGTGCGCCACGCTTGTTTCGCCATGCAGAAATCTGAGGTTTGCCAGAATCGGTAGACAAACTTCCAACTTTTCCGCCGGATCCTTTGCGCACCAAAGCAGCGACTACCGCCCCGGCAATTTCTGCGGTTTCGGTCACCTCTTCATGCAGTTCATCTGGATGGAAATACTTGTTCACGAAGTGGGTATCAAACTGTCCGGTACGAAATGCCTCGTGTTGCATTACAAATTTGCCAAAGCCCAGCGTGGTTTCCACCCCAATAATCCGATACTCATCAATGGCGCGAATCATCCGATCGATGGCGCTCTCGCGATCTTGGGCAAAAGTGCATAGTTTGGAGATCATTGGATCATAGTAAATAGGTACTTCCATGCCCTCTTCAAAGCCATCATCTACCCGAACCCCTGGCCCATCAGGTCGGCGATAAATCTTTAACGCACCTGTATCTGGCAGGAAGTTGTTGTGAGGATTCTCGGCATATACGCGCAGTTCGATGGCGTGGCCTCGGATGGCAAGATCTTCTTGGGTGAATGAAAGCGGTTTGCCTTCAGCGATGCGAATCATTTCACGAACCAAATCAATGCCGGTGACAAGCTCGGTCACAGGGTGTTCCACCTGAAGCCGGGTATTCATCTCCAAGAAATAGAAGTTGTGGTTCTCGTCAAAAATGAACTCCACGGTTCCAGCTCCACGATAGTTACAGGCCCGGGCCACATTGACGGCCGCTTGGCCCATTTGCTCCCTTACTTCCGGAGTAAGCACGCTAGAAGGTGCCTCTTCAATCACCTTTTGGTGACGCCTTTGTACGGAGCACTCGCGATCGAAGAGGTGAACAATATTACCATGTTCATCTGCGAGAATTTGGAACTCAATATGGCGTGGGGAAGTCACGTATTTCTCAACAAATACGCTTCCATTGCCAAAGGCCGAGGTGGCCTCATTGACCGCCAATTCCATTTGTTCCGCAAAATCCTCTTTGCGTTCAACAATACGCATTCCCTTGCCCCCGCCACCTGCAGATGCTTTAATCAGAATGGGAAATTCAATGCCATGAAGGGCTTCCATTGCCTCTTCTACACTGGTGACTGCTCCATCTGAACCCGGCACAAGTGGCACGTCAAAGTGGGCAACTGCTGCTTTGGCCGAAAGCTTGTCGCCCATGGTGCGGATGGCGTCAGGACGAGGCCCCATGAAAATGAGACCTGCGGCTTCTACTTTTTCTGCGAATTCGGCATTTTCAGAAAGGAATCCATAACCTGGGTGGATGGCTTGGGCGCCTGTTTTCAGGGCTGCTTCAATAATGAGCTCCATTCTGAGATAAGACTTAGAAGAAGGCGGTGGGCCGAGGAGCACCGCTTCATCTGCGAAGCGAACAAAAGGTGCAGTGCGATCTGCCTCAGAATAAACCGCCACCGTGGCAATTCCCATCTCTCTGGCAGTGCGCATGATTCGCAGAGCAATCTCTCCTCTATTGGCAATGAGCAGCTTCTTGATTTCCATGATGCTTGTTGAAATTCGGGTCAAAATAAGGGAGAAAGCGAGGGCTTAAAAAAGGACTTTCAACAGGCTTTTAAAATTGTTGGCTGGATGCGCCCCTAATCTTCACATAATTTTTCGATACATTTAACATCTGATGAGTGGGTTAGGTTCTCATAAACGTTTACTCCCTTTCTTCCTTGCTGCATGGCTGATGGGAAGCGGGATGGCGTGGGCTGGGATTCCTTGGCAAGACATCACCCCAAGCAACGATTGGCTTCAACCTGCTCAGCTTCAACTGCAGGGATATCGCTCTGTAGGGGTTGACTACAGCCTCATTGAAACCCGTTTTCTCAGTGCCGATCTTGATTCGCT
>CAZDPF010000065.1:9576-12338 GCA_964507215.1 uncultured Chryseobacterium sp.
AATCCGGATATCTACATCAGCTACCGCCGTGAAAATGCTCAGGCAGATGGCAGGCACTGCACGGTAACGCAGCCTGTATTTTTCCCCAACAGCGGTCCGATGGGCCCCAATAAACAGCAGGCCATTGCTGGCAACGGTTCGTTGAAAAGCCTGCGGATGGCCAGCAGTACCACAGCAGAGCTTTCCGCACAGCACCAAGGTTCTAATTATCATATTTTGAGTGCGCTGGTGAGTTTAACCCATCGTGCAAATGGCGTTTATGAACGCGACCTTGGCATGCGCTTGCTCTTTGCGGAGGGAACCGATCAGCTTTTCTTCAAACAAACGGCTTTAGATCCTTTCAGCAGCGGTCCCACCGCTACAGCGGCCATTCTTTCTCAGGAGAACAGTACCGCCTTGCAGGGTTTTGGGGATAGCCTGTACGATTTGTCTATTTGCTTTTCTGACCTAGACGAGTTGCATGCTTCCGGCATCAGTTGTGAATCGAACGACAAATCGAAAGCCAGCTTTGGCATGCGTGGAAGATTGGGCAGTCCATTTGACTTGGGTCATTTTGCTCATTTGTGTGGGCATCTTTTTGGGGCCAATCACACGCAAAACATCAACTGTAGCCGGGTAGGTTCTGCTGCCTTTGAGCCTGGCTCTGGCACCTCCATCATGGGTTTAGCCGGTCAGTGTCCTGCCAGTTTTCAAGATGCAGCAGATGCTTACTATCATGTGCACAGCATTATTGAAATCAGAGATTTCCTAGAAAACGGTCCTGGTGCCAACTGCGGCACTGATGCCGCTTGGAGTAACAATTTGCCACCTGTTATTCAGTTGCCCTCACAGACCATCTATATACCACCGTCTACACCAATCCGTTTGTGGGCCTTGCAGACACAAGACCCCGAAGGTTCTCCAATGAGTTTTACGTGGGAACAGTACAATCTCGGGCCATCTTCCAATCCGAACATGCCCTCTGGTTCAGCCCCCATTATCCGCAGTCTTCCACCGAGATCTTCAGACGTTCGTTGCATTCCCAATGAGCTTTCCTTGATTCGTGATATCCCTTCTCCTGGTGAACTGCTTCCACAATATGGAAGAGATCTTCGTTTCCGACTGACGGCAAGAGACAACCATCTTTTGTGTGGTGGAATTAGCTATGAACAACTCGATCTTCAAGCGGTGGACATGGCGCCGGCCTTTGAAGTGACTGACCCAGCTCCGCAAATTGTATGGCAAACCAATCAGCTGCAACAAATTACTTGGGAAGTAGGCCAAACCGCGGATAGCTTGATCAATTGTTCTACTGTGAATATTTATTTCAGTAGAGATAGCGGTTGGACCTACCCTGACACTTTGGCCATTGGCACACCCAATAACGGACGATTCTTGTGGTTTGTACCCAGAGGAAAGGAAACAGGGCATGCACGAATTATGGTGGAAGGAAACGGACACTATTTCTTTAATGTAAGTACACTTTTTCAAATTGTACCCGACATTATTGGCATAGAAGAATTTGAGCCTACTGCCTTTGGAGTTTACCCCAACCCCTGGAAATCAGGTCAAAGCCTGCGAATAAACTATTTGGCGCGTTCCGGACAAAGCAGTGGGCAGACCACGCTTGAACTTGTATTGATGGATGTACAAGGAAGGCAGATTAACAAAGAAGAAGTTCTTTACTCTTTTGACGATGCTTTTGTAGAATGGCCAGACCAAATGCTTGGTGCTGGTATATATCTCCTTCGCATTACGGATTTGGAAAACGCAGATAGTCCGCAATTCCTGCGGATTTACAGGCCCTAGAACAAAGTCCCGTCTTTTTCAAATGGGTTTTGCGGGTACTCCAACAACTGTTTGATGGTTGTCCACATTGCGCGTGACCACCGCACCAGCGCCAATTATTGCTCCATCCCCTATTCGAATACCTTGAAGGATAGTGGCACCGCTTCCTACAAAAACACCCTTTCCAATTTGTACCCGTCCCGAAATATTTACTCCGGGCATGATGGAGCTATAGGCACCAATATGGGCGTCGTGACCAACGGTACAGTTGAGATTCAAGAAAACCCCGAAGTCTAGCTGTATATCGCAGGTGAGTCTGCATCCAGCTGAAATAATAACCGCATCAGACAGTTGAATGCTGTTGGCTTCATAGAAGCTCGCCGTAGGATGAATTAAACTGGGCCAAAGCGCCTCAGGATGATTGACGAGAATCTGGTGGAACTGCTTTTTAAATACTGGGGAGCCCAACCCAAAGTAGAAAGACCCTTGAAGCCTTGAGATATCACTGATCTTACCGGCATAAGGCACCCCCTTTGGCTTTAACCACGGCTGTTCCACATCATCAAAAGCACCATCGAGCCGAGTGGCATGATTGAAAAAAGCTGCGTGCAGCTCTTTGGCTAAATCGCCGGCCCCTAGGAGCCAGTGGGTATTTTTTCCTAGACTTGACTTATGTTCAATCAACTTAGACTTATTCTACTAACAACTTTATTTCGGATGATCAAATAACCTATTCCCACCGGAATGGAAGTAGAGAAAAAGAGTACCCCTTGGTGTATTTCGGCTTCGTACCCCCAGATCAAAATGGCGTTGATCAACAGTTGCACTGTAAAGTAAGTAAATGATACTTTGAGGTGCCCCCACTTCATCTCATTGGCCAAATACTGATAAAGATGGGTTCGATGGGCCTCGAAAATATTTTCTTTCCGCATTATTCTGCTCAATATGGTAAAGATGGCATCAATTCCGTACACCATGGCAAGGCCTACAAATGC
>CAZDPF010000066.1:0-12109 GCA_964507215.1 uncultured Chryseobacterium sp.
GTAGTTGCCCATATCCAATGCTGGGGAGACAAAAACAAAAAGAGGCGCTCCGCTGGTGGGAGCACCTCTTCTTCGCGCCGAAAGGCAAAAAGGGGTTGGAATGGATTTACTTCCAATTGCCGCTGACCTTAGGTTCTGTAAGCGAGCCCACTTGCACTTTGTGTGCGCGGTCAATGAAAATGCTGTAATCGCTGGGCAGGTCGCTGAAGATCACTGTATTGGGTGCGCTCACTTCAAAAACTGGAATACGCAAACCATTTCTTTCTATACTCCCTGCACCAATTTCAAATTCCTCTTTGCGGTCTTTGGGTAAGGGAATGTACCGCAATTGACTCGCATCGTAATCGGCAGTAAAAAGCTTGGTTTTCACCGGCTCATACCCTAAGATGCGCACCACAACGGTGTCTTTGTTCATCTCTTGCTGATAGGTTTTGTTGTAATACATGAAAGAGCTGTCTTTGCGCTCTTCAATTTTGATCTTACCCGTGTCAACAAAGGCAATTAACGCATCAAAATTGTCTACATAAGAGCCAAATTCGGTGAGGTAGGCTTGCTCCACCTCGCGAATTTCTTCCAGTCTTTGCTGAATAAGCGCATAGCGCTTGGCTTTGATTTTTTCAAATTCAATGGGCTGATTGATAATACGAAACAGCCAGTAGCTGAGTCCAAGAACTACCAGAATCAGGAATGCCGTAAGGGCAGTGCGCATTGTTTTGTTCATGACGAGCCTTTCGGTTGAGAACGCTGACGAAAATAACGCATTCATCGGAAGTAGCGCAGCTATCTTTGAGCTATGAGCGGAGCTGATCACTTGGCGGATGCCCTGCTGAAATCCTTTCCCCACCGTCCAACGGCTGATCAAGCGGCTTTTATGGTTCGCTTCGATGCTTTTATGCGGTCTGATAAAAGAATTTTTATTCTGAAAGGATATGCAGGAACCGGCAAAACACGCTTGATGCGTGCACTGGCCGATGTGCTCCCAGAGCGGGAAATTCCCGTTGTGCTCTTGGCGCCAACCGGAAGGGCCGCCAAGGTTATTGCGCATAGCTCAGGCAAGGCGGCTTCTACCATCCATCGCCATATTTACATTCCTATGCAGGCCGGAGACGGCGTGCCTTCTTTCGCCTTGCGCCCCAACAAACAAAAAAATGCGCTCTACATTATAGATGAAGCTTCTATGGTGGGCGATGCACAGCAAGAGCTCTTTGGAAGGAGTTTATTGGAAGATTTAATGCGTTTTGTTTTCGACAATCCCCACCATTGCCGATTGCTGTTCATAGGCGATACGGCTCAGCTTCCTCCGGTAGGCACTGATCTCAGTCAAGCCCTCGACCCCCAATTCTTTGAACGGGCCTACGGAATGGCGGTAGAGGCCTTGGAAATGCGCGAAGTGGTGCGGCAAGCGGCCGATTCTGGTATTTTGGCCAATGCCACCTTCTTACGCGATCATCTTCAGCAAGATGCGCAGTTGGAGTTTCGTCCGCACAAAGATTTTCATGCCTTGATGGATGGCTACGAGGTACAGGAAGCCGTCAATGAAGCCTTTCAATCAGATCGATTGGGGGAAAGCTTGTACATCGTGCGCTCAAATAAAAGAGCCAATGCCGTTAACCAAGCCATCCGGGCCCAAGTACTTTATAGAGAAAGCGAGTTGGAACCGGGCGATCATTTGATGGTCACGCGCAACAATTACCACTGGCTGGAAAGCAAGAAAGGGGGATTTATTGCCAACGGCGACCAATTAGAGGTGCTGCGAATCAAAGAACAAACCCAACGTCATGGTTTGCGCTTTGCCCATGCCACGCTCTTACTGAGTTTGGCCGAAGAAGATACCGAACTGGATGCCTGGATTCATTTAGACGCTTTAATGCTGGATGCGCCCAGCTTTCCGCAAGCGCGCCTGCGTCAACTCTATCTGGATGTGCAAGAAGATTACCGCCACTTGCCCGGTACCAAACGAAAGCAGGCGGCTTTAAAAGATCCCTTGCTCCAAGCTTTACAAGTCAAATTCGCCTATGCCGTAACTTGCCACAAGTCTCAAGGCGGACAGTGGTCTCGGGTGCTGGTAGAAAAACCATGGCTGCCCGAAGGACATTGGACGCGTGAAGACCGGCGTTGGTTGTACACGGCGCTTACGCGGGCAACGGAACGTGTAGATCTTCTGGGTTTTGAACCTGAACTGTTTATATGAGAAAGCGATTTGCTCAACTGGTTTTCTGGCTCTTCGGTTGGCGGTTGAAAGTGGAAAATGTAGATGGCTATACGCCTTCGGTGATGATTGCAGCTCCGCACACCACCAACTGGGATTTTATTTTTTCCATCGGTGCATTCTGGCAAATGGGCATCCCACTGCGCTATTTCATCAAGGATGCTTACACCCGAAGCCTCTTTGGTTTTTTCTTCAAATGGTCAGGGGCCATAGGCGTAGACCGCAGCAAACGGGGAAGTGGGCTAACAGACTATGCGGTAGAACTGCTTCAAAAGAATCGGAAGTTGGTGATATTGGTCCCTGCTGAAGGTACCCGCAAACGGGTAGACAAATGGCGAACGGGTTTCTATCGCATCGCACTGGAAGCCAATGTACCCATCAGTTTGGGCTATCTAGATTATGCCAAGAAAGAAGCTGGCGTGTTGCTGGCCTTTCAACCAACGGGTGAATTTGAAAAAGATATGCAATTCATTCAGGAGCAATACAGTAGAATCGCTCCAAAACATCCGGAAAACTATAACCCTCAGATTTATTGACCGGTGTAAATACCATTCACCCAGCGCTCAATAACCTCGATCTCTTGCGCACTCGCAGCTCCTGAAAATCCTTTCAGATCAGCATAATCTACCAAGGTGTTGTAGGCCCGAAGCATTTTAGACGATTGGGGATGGTAAGACCAATGCCACCTTTCTTCTTTATAGCCACTCAATCGGGTGTGTTCATCGCCGGTATAAGGCTGAAAGAAGCCAAAGTTCCAAGCATTGGCATTTAGCCATTGCCAGCACTTTAATCCTTCTCCTTGGGTCCACCAAGCGGGTTCAAGGTTGTTGATGTCCAAATCGGTTCCCCAATGATGCCGGGAGGTGCCTGGCATACTGCTGTAGCGCAGAATGTCTTTTGCTTTCTCGGCGTCGGTTCCCTTGCGATCGGCCCATTTGCGTTCCCAAATTCTTCTTTGGTAGGCTTTGTTGCGGGTAGCCGAAACCAGCACCAAGCGCACGCCATCTTTGCGGGCTGCATCGGCCATGGCCTCGAAGGCATCCGCTGTGGCCTTGCGCAGCCAAGCATCGCTGCGTTGGGTATAGGCCGATCGCAATTTTCGGAAATCGGTGTGCTGAGCGGGTTCAAAATCACCCATCAACTCAGCTTTCTGCAAACGCCACAAACGGCCGTCAGACGAGAGCTGAAAGGGAAGGATGGCCAATAGGGCAAAGAGCAAAGTGCCTCTCATCGGAAGTCGAGATCAAACTTCTTCACAAAATCTTCGATAGCCGGATTGGCTTGCAAAAAATGCAGGTAAATCTCTTCCGGGAAGTAGGGTCGCTTGTCTTTTTGGGTGGCTTCTACCGTGATCTCAATGCGCAGTTTTTCCAGGTTCAAGCGCATTTTCAGTTGTTCAATCAGTTCCTTCTTCAACAGGCTGATCACCTTCAAACTGGTATTGCTTCCCACCTTCAGCAGCAAATTTCCCTGTTCAGAGCGTTCCGGTGTCATCCCTTTTAATAGCGAAGCCACACTAGGGTTTTGCGCCCTGAAATGCTCGGCCACTTCGCTCCACAGTTCCAAGAGGACCTCCATTTCAAACGGACTGCTGCCTTCGTCTTCGCTTTCTTCTTCTATGCCATCCAGCGCTTGGGCCGCTTCATCTGCATCTAAACTGATGTTCAATCGGCTCTTCCGCTTTCTCAACACATTGGCAGTAGGGGTAGAGGTGGCGGAATGGGCTTCGGCAGTAGGCTTGTTGATTTCAGGAGTGGAAGCAGCCAATGTTGCAGATGTAGCTGCTTCTGTTTTTTCGGCTGCTGTTGGTACAGGAGCTTCAATGGGCGGGACTGCAACGGTGGCCGATTCCTTTGGTTTCGACAAAGTGGAAGGCACAGCCACAGGGGCAATCTCAGCTGGAGGAGGTGGGGGAGTAGCTAAAGCCGCTGCTTCTTCGGGTTCAGCATTTAGGGCTTGGACTTTTTTTTTTCGCCCGACAGAATGTCTGACAGCTGTAGGAGGTTCAATTCTACCAAAAGGCGGCCATTGCTGCTGGTTCTGTAGCGGCTATCAGCTTCTGCCAAAAGGCTTAAGGCATCCATCAAGTCTTCGATTTTCATCGATTGGGCTTGTTGGATGAAGCGCTGATTAATTTCCTGGCTTCGTTCGAGCAAACCTTGGGTGGCAGGATCTAAAGCCACCAAGAGATCGCGCAGATGGGAGGCCAAACCATTGATGAAGAGATGACCGTCAAAACCGCGCTCTAAGACTTCATTGAAAATCAACAGCAGCTGCCGAATATCATGCTGCAGTGCTGCTTCTACCACCTTAAAATAATACTCGTGATCTAAGATGTTGAGATTGGTGAGCACCTGTTCATAGGTGATCTGCCCTCCGCCATAGGTGGCCATCCGATCGAAAATAGACAAGGCATCGCGCAGCGCTCCATCTGCCTTTTCAGCAATGATGTGCAGGGCATTGTCTTCTACTTGTACGCCCTCTTGTTGGGCAACATTTTGCAGGTGCACCACAATATCATTCACCGCAATTCGCCGGAAGTCGTAAATCTGACAGCGCGACAAAATGGTGGGAATGATCCTGTGTTTTTCGGTAGTAGCCAGTATAAAGATGGCATGGGCAGGCGGCTCTTCTAAGGTCTTCAAAAAAGCGTTGAAGGCATTAGAAGACAACATGTGCACCTCATCAATAATATAGACCTTGAACTTGCCCGTCTGCGGAGCAAAGCGCACTTGGTCAATCAAACCGCGGATGCCGTCTACCGTATTGTTGGAAGCCGCATCCAGTTCAAAGATGTTAAACGCAAAGTCGCTGCTTTCCGAAACACCTCCTTCTTCATTGATCATCCGGGCCAGAATGCGAGCGCAAGTGGTTTTTCCCACTCCGCGGGGTCCGGTAAAGAGCAAGGCCTGCGCGAGGTGATTGCTCTTGATGGCTTTCTCCAAAGTATTGGTCACATGTTCCTGACCAATAACCTCTTCAAAGTTTTTGGGTCGATACTTCCGGGCTGATACAATATAAGCGTCCATCGGCTTCAAATATACACGCCTAAACCGGCAGCTCCATACCCAATTCGCGCGCTAAGAAAGGGGCCGTATAGCCGTTCCCCTGTGCCGCTACTTCTTCTGGGGTTCCAAAGGCTACAATTTGTCCACCTCCTTCACCGCCTTCCGGACCAATATCTACTATGTGATCAGCCAATTTGATCACGTCCAAATTGTGTTCAATCACCAAAACGGTGTTGCCCCTTTGTACCAATCGCTGGAGTACCTCCATCAACACCCGCACATCTTCAAAATGCAATCCGGTGGTTGGTTCATCCAAGATATAAAGGGTCTTGCCGGTATCGCGCTTGCTTAACTCAGTAGCGAGCTTCACACGCTGGGCTTCCCCACCAGACAAAGTAGTGCTTTGTTGTCCGAGTGTGATGTAGCCCAAGCCCACCTCTTGCAAGGTTCTGATCTTCTGTAAAATCTTAGGAATGTGTTCGAAGAATTCCACCGCCTCATTCACGCTCATGTCAAAAACATCGGCAATAGATTTCCCTTTGTAGCGAACTTCCAAGGTTTCCCTATTGAAACGGCGGCCATTGCAGGTTTCGCAATGCACATAAACATCGGGCAAGAAGTTCATCTCAATGGTGCGAACCCCTGCGCCTTCGCAGGTTTCACATCTTCCGCCTTTTACATTGAAACTAAACCTACCGGGTTTATAAGCGCGAATTTTGGCTTCCGGCAGTTGAGCAAAGAGGTTTCTGATCTCACTCAACACTCCGGTATAAGTAGCCGGATTACTTCTGGGGGTTCTACCGATGGGCGATTGGTCAATGTCAATCACTTTGTCAATGTGCTCCAGGCCATGAATAGCGGCATAGGGCAAGGGTTTCTTGACGGCGTTAAAGAAGTATTGATTGAGAATGGGGTAAAGGGTCTCGTTGATCAAGGTAGACTTACCGCTGCCTGAAACGCCGCTGACGACTACCAGGGTACCCAAGGGTATGCGCAGGTCTACTTTTTTCAAATTGTGGCCAGTGGCCGCCTTGAGTTCTAAGAACTGCCCATTGCCGGGCCTTCGCTTGGCGGGCACTTCAATCTGCTTTCTTCCGCTTAGATAATCGGCCGTAATGCCTTCGCCATTTTGAATATCGGCCAATTTCCCGGCGCCCATCACCTTGCCGCCATGCTTTCCGGCACCCGGACCAATATCGAGGATGAAGTCTGCCGCCTCCATCATATCGCGGTCGTGTTCTACCACTACCACTGAATTGCCCAGATCGCGCAATTCTATGAGGGAATCTATGAGTTTCTGGTTGTCGCGCTGATGCAGCCCTATGCTGGGCTCATCCAATATGTACAGCACATTGGTGAGCTTAGCGCCAATTTGGGTAGCGAGGCGGATGCGTTGGGCTTCCCCTCCAGAGAGGGTTTTGGCCGATCGATCGAGGCTGAGATAACCCAATCCCACGTTCAGCAAAAAGCCAGTTCGTGCCTTCAATTCTTTGAGAATCTCGCGGGCAATGAGGGCTTTATTGCCTTCTAGGTTTTGTTCGGCTTGTAAAATCCATTGGTAGAAATGCTCAATGGAATAGTGGGTAACATCGGAAATACTGCTTCCTTGGATGCGAAAATGTCTCGATTCCAATCGCAATCGACTGCCGTGGCAATGCGGACATTCCACTTTGTTCATGAAATCATCCGCCCAACGGCGTATGCGAATGCTCTTGGCTTCTTTGGCCTGCTCTTCAATAAAACGAATGATGCCTTCAAACTGCAGGCTGTATTTGCGGGTAATGCCCAAATTCTTGTTTTCTACCTCAAATGAATCTTGAGCGCCGTAGAGAATCACATCCAAGCCTTCTTCGGGAATTTCACCCACAGGGGTATTGAGGTCGAATCCGAATCGATCGCCAATAATTTCCAACTGATTGTAAATCCACGTGGCTTTGAATTCTCCTAGTGGGGTGAGCCCTCCCGCCCGAATGGATTTCTTCGGATTGGGCATCACCTTCTTCAAATCTACCTGCGATACTTCGCCCAGTCCGTTGCAATGCGAACAAGCCCCTTTGGGCGAATTAAAAGAGAAGGTATTGGGCTCTGGTTCAGGATAGGAAATGCCGGTAGTAGGGCACATCAAGTGACGACTGTAATAGCGCGCTTGCTGATCTTTTTCTGCTACCACCATTACCACGCCTTTGCCCAAATACATGGCCGTCTCAAGAGATTTTTTGAGCCTTTCCATTTGGCTTTCCTCCACCGAAAGACGGTCTACCACCAACTCAATGTCGTGGGTCTTGTATCGGTCGAGCTTCATGCCGTGGGTGATCTCTTTGATTTCCCCATCTACCCGAACCCGCAAATAGCCTTGCCGAGCCACTTGCTCGAATAGTTCGCGATAATGGCCTTTTCTAGAGCGGACCAAAGGGGCCAAAAGAGAGATGCGCTCGCCCATGCTGCGTTCCAGCATCAAGCGAAGAATTTGCTCATCGGTGTATTGCACCATCTCCTCGCCGGTCTTGTGGCTGTAGGCTGTTCCGGCACGGGCATACAAAAGGCGGAGGAAGTCGTAAATCTCGGTAACAGTGCCAACGGTAGATCGCGGACTCCTACTGGTGGTTTTTTGCTCGATGCTGATCACCGGACTCAAACCATTGATTTTGTCTACATCTGGCCGTTCCATACTACCGATGAACTGCCGTGCATAAGACGAAAGGGTCTCCATGTAGCGCCGCTGTCCTTCGGCATAAATGGTATCAAAGGCCAGCGATGATTTTCCGCTTCCGCTCAAACCAGTGATTACCGCCAAGCTATTGCGCGGTATACGCACATTCATGTCTTGGAGGTTGTGCACACGGGCGCCCCAGACTTCCAAAAATTCAGTGGAGGGAGAAGACTTTTTCACAGAATCACTCAACAGACAAACTGTCATTGGGTTCTGTAGACAAGCTATCATTCAATGGAGGAAGCGCTTGGCCTGCGCTGTCTGGTACAGCAATGAGGTATTGGCTACCAGGTGAAACGCTGAGGTGATCGTCTCTGAGCCATGGATTGTAATACTTCAGCGTTTTATAGGTCATCCCCTGGGCCCTAGCAAAGTGCACCAAATTGTGGATGCTGCTGTCAATGGTGAGGTTATGGGTATGGAAAGGACGGTATAAATCACTCTTTCTGTAACGGAAGCCGTGGCCTTCGGGGTCTTGCAAAATCTTTTTCACCGCGAGAATGCGAAAGACATATCTACTGGTTTCATTGTTCAACAAGAGATCGTAATAAGAAGCTGCTTCTTGGCGGGTGAGCTGACGACCCAAACCGCCCATTCCCATATTGTACGAAGCTGCTGCCAGGGTCCAACTGCCAAAACGATCATAGGCCTGACGGATGTACTTACACGCCGCACGTGTTGATTTTTCCACATGGTAGCGCTCATCCACCTCCGAACTAATTTCCAATCCCAATTCCTTTCCGGTCGATTCCAAGATCTGCCAAAAGCCCGTAGCCCCAGCAGGAGATACCACATGGGTCAAGCCGCTTTCTATAAGGGCCAAGTACTTGAAATCATCCGGAATGCCCTCTTCTTTGAGAATGCGTTCAATGGTAGGGAAGTATCGGTTGGCGCGTTTGAGCAAAAGCAATCCGTTAGACTGCCAATAGGTGTTGACCAGCAGCTCTCTATCGAGGCGTTCATAGACCTCTGGATCGGCCAAAGGAACGGGCTCGCCGGCAAAGTCGTGTTGTTCGGGAAGACTGAGTGCATATACAGAGTAATGCTCTCGAAAAGCGCGATCAAACTCGGTATTGTCTACACTTTCCGCCTCGGTAAAGAACAGAAAGAACTTCGCACTGGCCAATACCAGTACACTCAAACCGATGAAGCGCAGGCCTTTATCCCACATAGTTGAAAGGACTTTCTAGTTCAGTGAAGGATTGAGCAATCTGGTCTTTGGCCGATAAAATGGGCGATTCAATGCCCCATTGAATGTTCAACTGAGGGTCGAGTACATGCAGTGCACCTTCGCTGGCTTTGTGGTAGTAGTTGGTGCACTTGTAGAGAAAGCGAGTGTTGTCTTCCAAAGTGGCAAAACCATGGGCAAATCCCGGTGGGATGTACATCATCAAGTGATTCTCTGCATCCAAGCGTTGCCCAAAATGTTGTCCGTAAGTAGGGGAACCTTTGCGAATGTCAACCGCCACATCGTAGACTGCTCCGGTAGCCACGCGCACCAGTTTACCTTGGTCAAAAGGCGGTGCTTGCCAATGCAAACCGCGCAGTACACCGCGATTGGAGAGCGATTCATTGTCTTGCACAAAGTGGGCATAGAGCCCCTGATTGGCCAGGCTTTCTTTGCTGTAACTCTCGAAAAAATAGCCTCTTTCGTCGCCAAAAACAGTGGGTTCAATCAGCAATAGGCCAGGCAGTGGGGTGGTATGTACGCGCATGGGTCAAAAGTAGTGAGAGTCAGATGGTGGGCCTATGATCTTTCCACCAATTCTGCAGGTCGAGCATTTCCTCCCCCGAAACGCTGTGGCCCATGGCATATTCGCGGTATTCATGGGCCATCCCCAGTGATTGGTAGAACAAATGGGTTTCGCGGGCTTTGTGGATGGGAATGACCCCATCTTCGGTTCCGTGTGCCAAGAATAGCGCACAGTTTACCGCACTCGGCTGGGTGGAAAGGCCTTCTAACATCTCTTGATTGAGATAGCCGCTGAGGCCCATAACCCCTCCCACCAATTCAGGAAAGCGCATCATCAATGCTTGACTGAGTATGCTGCCTTGACTAAAGCCCAACAGCCAGAGCTTGCCGTCTGCCGGTTGGTATTGTGCAAGGGTTTGTAACATCCATTGATGCAAATCTTGAATTACCAAGCGTGCGGCTTGCACATCTGAAGTAAAGCCATTGGCCGCCGGATAGATGGGAAACCAGGCATATCCGCCCCAAGGAAGTGAGAGCGGTGCGCGCAAACTGATGTAGTTCACCTGCCCCTCCAGTTCATCAGCCAAGCCCGGAAGATCTTTTTCGTGGCTGCCGTAGCCGTGCAAGAGCACCAATAGCCGACTGTCTGATGCAGCGGAATGAATGCGGGAGATGCTGTGAAATTCACTCATCGCTTCAAACGGTCATAAGTTCCAAAATGTACCGCTGTTTGCCCGGTCCGGCGGTCTTCAAAGAAGTTTTTTAGCGCGAAACTGCTAGAAGTGAAGGCCATTTCTTGCCAAGGCACTTCTTCTTCTGAAAACAGTTGGATTTCAATGCTTTCGGGGGTGGTGTGAAAATCAGCACTTTTCATCTGGGCCAAGAAGATCAAATACACCTGGTGTTCGTGGAGGAGGTTGTAAACAGTATGCAGTCGAATTAACTCTACTTGCGCACCCGTTTCTTCAAAAACCTCCCGCACAGCGCCTTCTTCTACCCGTTCTTCAGATTCAAGAAATCCACAGGGGAGGTTCCACAATTCGGCTCTCGGCTGAATACCTCGTTTTGCAATCAGCACCTTGTCTTCCCACACCGGTAAGCAACCGACAATCATTCGTGGATTTTCGTAGTGAATGGTGTGGCAGTGGTCACAGATATAACGCGGAAGATGGTCACCTTCCGGAATGCGAAAAGCCGGATCAGCAGTGCCACAATGCGGACAGTAATTCAAAAGAAGGGGTTTAAAATGGGTAGTTGCTCAAAGGTAGGGTGCAGGTAGACAATAGGGGAGAGGAAAAAGTAGCGGACCACTATTTCGCCCTGAACTTCATGCTTTTTGCAAGATCAATTATTCGCGTTGACCGGCTTGTATGCTAGTACTTTCACTTTTTTGAATAGCCCAAGAAAGAAGGCTGACTTGTGACCCTGTTTTTTGCAGGGAGAGCCAAGCAAAATGAAGATGGCTATTGTTCGCAACAATTTGCAAACCGAGATAAGCATTGCCACTGAAGTCTGTGCTAAAAGGCGCATTGGCGGAAGCCAAAAGGAGGGTGGCGGTATTGGACCAATTCAAAGTGGCACCCACCGACTCGCCATGGTTTAAAATGTGTACAGCATTGTAATTTCCATCAATGGCGATGTTGTTGAATTCAGAGGCGCCTGAAATGGTAATGCTTTGGTGGTAATTGGCGCAGGGATCACTGGCACTCACAAACTGATACCAAGAAGTGCATTGCAAGATGAAATCAGTGAGCCCGTCTTGATCGATATCCAACTCCACTATCACTGTGCTATCAGCGGGCACAGGTGTAAGGCCACAGCCCGAAGGATGAAGTACCATTGAATCAACAGCAGTAGCTTGTATTGGAGGAGTCCACTCAGCATATTGGATGAAGGAAGAAGAACTGCTTTTTGCTTTCTTACAAGCCGTGCCCATGATGACGGCCAAGATGAGCAGGGAAGAGAGGTACGGCGATTTCATGAGGTTCATGGGGCGGGGTTGTGCTATACAAAGATGAGCAAGCGCGGGGTTGGCATTCAAGCCCATCTAGGCAAGCATGCAAGAGCGCGCTTCAAAGTGCTTCAAGCATTTTTATGTTTCGTATTTGGCTGTTCCTGCGTGAAGGAAAAAATTTGATAATGCGTATTGACTTGGACATAATGACCACAACAGGCATCAAAGATTTAGCCACCCTTTATTCTTGAAATAAACCCGCTCGGTCTACGTATTCTCCGATGTAGTAAGACGGAAGTCCCTTTTCAAAACCCATACGGTACAGTCCTATTCCGCTGCTTGTATTGGCGTTTACGGCCTCTTGAACAAGCTTTGATTTCCAAACGAGTTCGGCTAGCGTAAAGAATTCCTGGTTGTCTGCAGTCAATTTTTCTCCTTTGAGAAGTCCTCCTTTCTGACCGTACGGAAGAACAATGATTTCCTGGCTCTGCATGCTTTGATGAAGAACTTCCGATTCTACAGAGGCCTCGAGATA
>CAZDPF010000067.1:0-496 GCA_964507215.1 uncultured Chryseobacterium sp.
TGCGTTCTGCTTTGGAATCCCGGTGCATTCACAAGGATTTGAAAAACAATGGGCTGTTCCTTCAACGGAGATAGGGTTGTTCGGTCAAGGATTAAGCCGGCTTCGCCATTGGTGAAACGGAAGTTTCGGCTTCCGTCTATCATGTAAACATCCTGTACCTGAGGACCTATCAGTTCAAAACTGGCATTTTGGGAGATTGGTTCTGTTGGATTTGACAGATCGCGTAAAGAGAGATAAATGGCGTAATCATAAAAGTCTGGACTTACATGTAGATAGATGTTGTCTGTTGGATTCTTACAGGCATTGAGTAGGGCCAAAAGGCTCAAGGCGAAAAGGAAAATCTTCTTCATAGTCTGAAATTCAGTCCAATTTGCATGAATGGCCACCACTGATAGCCCGATAAATTGTTCTGAAGTTTATCTTGTTCTTTGGTGGTATTGGCCAACATTCTAGTGGCCGCCAGTCTTACTTTAGGAGCTCCCCACCAATAGCTTCC
>CAZDPF010000067.1:506-12080 GCA_964507215.1 uncultured Chryseobacterium sp.
GGTAGTGATGGCTACATCCACATAACCCACTTCTTCACCTTCAAAAGACAATTCGCCATAGCTTATGGCATTTGCATAAACTGCTCTGCCAGAAAGTTGCTGGGTAAACGTATAGCCAATACCTGCGAATAACCTCCAACTGCTCGATTTCCATGGATAAAAATCGATTAAGAGACTTGAGGTTAATACTTCAATATCGCCTGTAACGCTAAGTTCCTGCCCACTTAAATTCACTTGGCTATTCAAATTGGGTAGCAGCAATCCGCCTACTTCAGCACGCGCTGCCCAAGCCTGAGACCATTGATAGGTGTAACCTATGGTAATTCCTTTCATTCCCAAACCCAGCCCCAAGCCATGCTGAGGAGTATACGCTAAATTGGATTCGTTTTTTACATCTGCAAGCTCTTGACTATAGACCTGCGCACTGCTTGTCAACAAGAGGAGGATAGACGTCCAAATGTAAAATGTAAGGTGTTTCACTCAAATATATTGAGCGGCCAAAAGTAATAAAACAGAAAGACCCCCCCTGTTTGGGCGGTTCCTTCTGCGATGAAGCGGTTTTTAAAATTGAATGCGGTACATAAAATCAGGGAAGAAACCAATTTGATACACCGGATCAATTTGATCAGTCACAGGGTTGTAGCGTTCCGTCAAAACGTTCTGCCTATTGGTCACATTCTGCAGGTCTACGAAGAATTGGTGAGAGACTTTGCCCGCGTTCAGTCGGAATCCAAACTTTAAGTCCAAGCGCATATAGTCGTCTAATCTTTGGCTGAAAGCTTGATCTTCTATCAGCACCTCACGTCCGCCATTCTGCCGGGTAGCTTCTAAATCGATGGGGGTGAACGGACGACCGCCTGAGGTTACAAAACGGGTGTCGAAAGTCAAGGCCATACGCTCGCTCAAGTTCCATTCTTTACCTGCTAATACATTGAAAACATATTGATTATTGAATGCTGTTTGACGTTCAATGCCATCGCTTCCTGTGTATTTAGAATCGTATAGCGAGGCAGTGGCCAACATATAATAACCCTGACTGAAGAACTTCTCTAAGGTCAACTCCAATCCATAATTACTTCCATTTCCTTCATTTACCAATGAGCCTCTTTCCGTGTAAACAAATGCAGATCCTTCATTCAAACTAGAGTAGCTGCTTGCAAACTGATCTACTGGAATATCGAATAGATGCTGATAATACACCTCCGACTTCAAGCGCCAACTGGGAGCAAATTTCCAATCGTAGCCCAACACAAAATGATGGCTTTTGGTAAACTTTAGCGCATCATTGGTAGTTTCAAAAACGCCTTGGGCTACTTCTTGGCGATAAGTCAAAATGGGCAATGGAACCAATTGGGCATGAAGACCATAGGCAAAAGAAATTCTGTTTTTCTTATTGAGTTCGTAACTCAAGCCTGTACGGGGTTCTACCACCGCATCATTGGTCAGTTCTAAGTGTTGGCTGTGCAAACCGAAGGTCCAACTCAGTGCATCAGAGAATTTAAACTCTCCTTGGGCATAGGCCTGACTCAATAGGCTTGTTCGATTGACATCGCGCACAGGAATGAAATAATCTGGAATACCATCGCCATCGTTGTCTGGAATATCTGCCCTACGGTCTCTATCCTTCACCTGGCTGTTGATATTGTACACTTCCGCCAAAACACCTGCTCGCAGATTGAAACGGGCAGAATACTTTTTGTTGTACTGGGTGCCAAAGGTGTAGCGAGTCTCTACATCTTCTGCTTCAGTGGCCCTGTACTTGCTTAAAGTGGCATCGGTGGCACTATCGCGCATGAGATTATCTTGCTCAAATGTGCTGGCAACGGCAGTGGCTCCAATGGTGGTTTTCAAATAGGCTTTTTCACTGAATCGAACAGTATGATTCAATCCGATCATCCCCAAACTGCCCTTGAAATAGGAATCTGAAAAAGGATCAGCGAACAAATCATCTTCTTGAATTTCATCACCGAGAAAGTCGATGCTGTTGCGTCCGCCCATCCCAAAGATCTCGATGAGCCCCAGTGGGCTGCGGCCCAAATTGAGTTTGAAACTGAGGTCTTGGTAATAAGGGGTGGCAGAGGTGCCTGTGGCGGCCAAACTGGCGATTCCATAACGGTAAGACACCAGAAAGGAAGAGCCATTTTTTCGGTTAATCGGTCCTTCTGCCATCGCTTCTAAGCCACTAAACGCAGAGGCTTGTCCGGTAAACTCAAATTTCTCCGTGTTGCCATTTCTGAACTTCACATCAAAAACAGCCGCACTGGCATTGCCGTATTCAGCAGGAAAAGCCCTCTTCAGTTCTTCGCGATTGGCCCGATACGTTTTTTGCTCTTTTTCGAACGATTCCCCCACTTTGTCAATCGCTTGTGTTCGCAAATTGTCATCCATCTCGCGGTGGGCAAATCGAGTTGGGGTGGCACAAAAAAATCAGCGGGATCAGCGCTAGGACTGGAAAAAAGAAGGAGTAATTGGAGCGCAATTATGGGCAGGCATCAGGCGATTCACCCACAAAAGTGAGAGAAAAAAAGCGATTGTAAAAAATCTCTTTCTTCTGTGGTTTTTCTACCCAAAGAAGAAGAGGTCTATTCTCCTCCTTCTTTTCTGATTTGGGCAATTTCATTGCCTGCTGCAAAAGAGGCAATCAGTTGATTGAGCATATCGCTGGCAGCGGAGGGGGCGTTGGGCAGCAAGATGAGACTGCTCTTAGAATCTTCAGCCACTGAGGCCAAAGTATCGTAATGCTGGGTAATCACAATGAGTGCAGATGCTTCTTGTGGATTGATGCCTGCTTTGTTAAGCACACCAACAGAATCTTCCAATCCACGCGCAATTTCTCTTCGTTGATCAGCAATCCCTTGTCCTTGTAAACGCTTGCTCTCTGCTTCAGCGGTGGCTTTGGCTACAATTCTAATGCGTTCTGCTTCTCCTTCATAGGTAGCCGCTGTTTTGTGCCTTTCGGCCGCGTTGATGCGGTTCATGGCTTCTTTCACCTCTTGAGCAGGATCAATATCTGTTACCAAGGCCTTAATAATGCCATAGCCATATTCATTCATGGCTTCTTCTAATTCACGGCGAAGCGCAATGGCGATGTCATCCTTTTTCTCGAAGACATCGTCGAGCTTCAGCCGAGGAACCTCAGCACGCACTACGTCAAAGATGTAGGATGTGATTTGGTCTTGCGGGTTTTCGAGTTTATAGAATGCTTCAAAAACCTTGTCTTTCAACACCACATACTGCACGCTCACTTTCATCTTGACGAAAACATCGTCTTTGGTTTTGGTTTCCACCAATACATCGAGCTGTTGAATGCGGATGTTGACACGCGCGGCTATGCGATCAATAACCGGTATGCGTACGTGAATACCAGGGGTGCGGGTGCCAAGAAATTTTCCGAATCGTTCAATGATCACGATCTGTTGCTGTCTTACGATGAAGAGGCCAAAAATGACCAGCAACAATAAGAGGATACAGAAGAAGATAAAGAGGCCCATGAAGAGGTGGTTTTCAGTTTGCTGAAAGATACTGTTATGCGCGCCAAATGAAAATAACTTGGGGAATATTTAACGCGATTGGGAGTGAAAAGCTCAGCTCGCTTTTGGGCGCATCCATAGCGTTCCATCGCATTTACTCACCTGCTTAGACGCAGAAAAAGCACTTATTCTCCTCTAAGAATACTTACAGGTCCTTTGTAAATAATGGCATTGCCCCGGCGTAGCAAGAAATAGTACGTTCCATCTGGCAAAGGATCGCCCCCTGCATCTTCTCCAGACCAATCATTGAGGTAGGGCGCTTTCGCATAAACCTCATTGCCCCACCTATTGAGTATCACCAATTCAGCCGCTTGGCCTTCCAATAGATTAGAAAGGTCCAAAAAGTCATTTCGGCCATCGCCATTGGGTGAAATAAAATTTTGGACGATAGGGTCTTCGAATATTTCAGGGATCAGAAATACCCGTACCGAATCAATTCCTTCACAACCCAGTGCATCGCGTACAATGACGTAGAAAGTGGTGGTGTCATCTTCCGGCCAAACTTGAATGCCTTGTTCATACCTCCCGCTGTAGCGAGCGGGCACATCGCTGTACCAATAGAACTCGCTTCCGCCAGTTGCACTTAAAAGTGCAAATCCGCCTTCAGGAATACTTTGATCAGGTCCGGCGTCTACGTTGGCGGTCAAACTGCTGATTTCTATGCTGTCTGTCAAGACAATCTGACAACCAGGAGGCCAGGAGGCCGTAAAGGTGACGGTTTTCCATCCGGGCGTACTCCAAGTAACAGGTGGTGGATTCAGTTGTCCCCATCCAATGGGATTGCCCGTGCCGCCAAAATTCCAATTGAATGTGGTGCTGTCTACCCAATTGCCCGTGGCCTGCCATTGTATTCCTTGCACTTCAAAACAAGGCACGCCAGACCAACTAAGGCTCGCATTTACAGCCTCTTGAATATGGAAGGTAAAGGTGGCAGAATCAGAGCATTGCCAACCCGGATTAACAATGAGCGTCACGGTATAAGAGCCAGTATCTGGATAGGTATAAATGGGGTTTGGCAAATTAGAAGTGTCATGTGCAATTCCAGGCACCCCAAAGTCCCAACGCAGATGATTGAAATTCGTGCTTTGGTTCTCAAACTGAACGGTGCGCCCGTCGCACAATATGGTAGGATCTTCTGCTGAGGTCAGCATATCAGCCACAATATTGCTTACACAGTTGACAATGTTGAATTGATAATCGAGCCTGGCCGTACTCAAGGGAACGCCATTTCGATACTCTGTTACGCAAACGCCTACCACGTACTGACCAGAATTGTTTGGCGTTCCAGATAGCGTTCCATTGGCGGAATCTATGCGAATGGTGGAAATACCTGGTAAGGGGGCCTGAGGTGTGGATGGTGGAATAAATGCTATGGGCGTGTAGGGAGGAGGGCAGGGAGGATTAGGGACTACAGCATTGCACCCGCCGCCGCCGCCTTGACCGCCACCTTCTAAGATTTCACAGAATTCAAAGTAGAGTGAATCGCCATCGGCATCGATGGCATCAATCTGCACATTGAGCGGGTCGTTCACACAAAGCACTATGGGCGCTACCGACTGAAATTGCGGACTTGAATTGCAGGTAGTGTCTTGTGATGGAACCCGAATGGTATAGGTGTTTCCGAGGCTTCCAGAGTTGTTCACATTGGCAATGCTGGCATTTCTGCAACAGCGTTGGTGGGTGATGGTATAGCCACCTACGATGGGCGGCAAGTTCACAGAAACAGTGTAATCAGCGTATTCTGTGCACAAACCGGGGGGCGGAGTAAGGCAAGGGTTGCCAGTGGAATTTGTGGAAACAGGAATGGTAGGTCCTTTGGGAACCGATAGTTGCTGAATCAGATTGTTGTTGATGTCGTAAATGGCAATATTCGACTGTGCGTCAAAAGCAGCCCCACCGCTACCACAATCTCGATACACCCGAAGGGTAATCCGGTAGTCGTTATTGCCTTGACACTCATAACTGATATATCCACCAACCAAATGAGCGGCTTCTGCCACTCCTGATAAGAGAACAAAAAGAAAAAGCGTGTAAGACGCCAACCGTTGCATCATGATGCGAACATAACGAAATGACCGCATGAAGGGTTTGACCGATGCGCTAAATTGAACGATGGATTTGCTATAGCGCAATCAAAGGGGGGGGCAGCGCGATGGGATACCCGATGAACACTGACCTAATTTGAGAAAACATTGACGGCTAATGTCTTCATTTACTGGTCCAAACCAACTTCTTCACGCGATTACTTAATTTGAACAAGTAGGTTCCTGATGGAATCTCGACCAAAGAGACCAATTGTTCCTGATCTGGGCCTACTTCCCCTTCCAAAAGCACATGTCCGGTGAGGTCGATGATTTGAAATCTCTGTTGGGAAGGAAGGTTTTTAATGAATACCCCATCGGGCTGAATGAAAATCTGCCAATCTGAGGAGGCGCCCTCTTCAAGCTTGACGGTGTTGATATATGACTGCGCGATCTGACTGGCTTGGTTGAAGCTGAAACCATCGTACACTTTTACGCCAGACAGCGGTGCAAAAACATAATAGCGCGGTGTTCCTTGGGCATAAAAGGTTCTATTGGAATCAATAAAGGCAAAAACACCTTGCCAATTGTGGATGCTCACCCAGTTGTTGAGTTCTGTACAAGAGGGAGTAGCTCCTTGGTTGTAGGTATACGTCATGGCTCCCCAAACCCGAACTTGCGGATTGTTGGCCGCCCAAATGCCCACCATATCTGCTTGATTCACACAAATGCTACAGTCAAAGCCTTTGGAAGCCACCAATAAGGGAGTGCCTGCATTGATCCATTGTTGTTGGGTTTCTGTAAATCCCGAACAATTGGTATAGCTCTGCGCCCACATATTGGTGCTCAAGGTCAATACACCCAATAATTTCATCCAATTCTTCATGCCAATTCAATTTTTGTGAGACAAAGAAATACCATCTGCAATCAGCCGGTTGTCGTTTGGCCGACTTTAGGAAAGAGCTTTGATTATTGGGGATGACGGCAGACATAGAGCATTTCCCCTTTTGGAAGGGCAAAGCGCTCAAATTGTTCTGCACTGAGCTTTTGCGAAATATCGTAGACTTCCACTTCAAATCCCTCTTCCTGGAGACGTTGAGGATAATCCATGCCGTACATCCGGAGATGGTCATACTGTCCGAATAACCGCTCCCGTTCTGCGCGATCCGTAATACTGGGGTCTTCCAATGTTTTCTCCCAATCAAAACGTTGAGGAACTTGCATAATGGCCAATCCATCTGGCTTCAGTACCCGCTTAATCTCCCGCATGGCCTTTCGGTCATCGGGCACATGTTCCAACACATGATTGCACAGCACCATATCAAAATGTCCATCCTCAAAGGGCATCTCCTGTACATCCAGTTTTACATCCGCAATGGGTGATTCAATGTCGGCCGTCACGTACTCCAGGTTTTTCATCTTGCGGAATCGACCCAAGAAGCACTGCTCAGGGGCCACATGAAGCAGTTTTCGTTTTTTACTGAAAAAATCAGTTTCGTTTTGTAGGTAAAGCCAGAGGAGGCGATGGCGTTCTAGCGAATGAGAAGAAGGGGAGAGGGCGTTAGGCCGTTGAATGCCATAGCCATACGGCAGAAGTTTGCGATAGGTTTTTCCGTCGATGGGATCTTCAAAACGATTGCCTGATAGAAAGAGCGGGGCGATGTATTTGAACAGATAGCTCAGCCGAATGAGCAGCGGACGAGGAATGTGGTTGAGGAGATAGCGGTAGAGCGATTGCACCATCAATTAGGAAAATGGATTGCCGGTTACTTTGAAAATAGGCTCAAAGGAAGAAAGCACCTCTGGTTGGCCATTCACCACGGCAACATCATGTTCAAAGTGAGCACTGGGAAGACCATCTGCTGTTACTATCGTCCAGCCATCATTAAGCTGCTTCACCCGGTGCGTGCCCATATTGATCATGGGCTCAATGGCCACTACCAATCCTTCTTTAATGCGTTTTCCTCGTCCTCTTTTGCCAAAGTTCGGCACTTGTGGATCTTCGTGAAGCTGTGTACCCAAACCATGTCCTACCAACTCACGCACAACGCCATAATGATGTTTGGTGGCATGTTCTTCCACTGCAAAGCCAATGTCGCCAATGCGTTGCCCTTCGCGGCATTCTGCTATGGCCAGCTGCAGGCATTCGTAGGTGACTTTCAATAGCTGAAATACTTCGGGCTTCACTTCTCCCACCATGAAGGTATAGGCATGATCACCGTAATATCCGTCAATTACTGCTCCACAGTCTATTGAAACAATATCTCCCTCTTCGAGTGGGCGATCTGTTGGAATGCCATGCACCACTTGTTCATTCACAGAGGTGAGCAAAGTACTCGGACAGTTATAGAGGCCCAAGAAACCTGGAATGCCGCCGTGATCGCGGATGAAAGTTTCGGCCAGCTTGTCAAGTGATAAAGGAGACACCCCTGGGGCGATCTCTGCTGCCAGCATGCCCAAGGTTTCGGATACCAAGAGCGCGCTGCGGCGCATTTTCTCTATTTCTTCCTTCGTTTTGTACTTGATCATCGTCTCTTGCGGAAAATTCCTCCAAAGCCTTTCTTTTTCTCTACCATCTCTGCTTTGAGCCCTTCCGGACTCAATTGTTGGTAGATCACTCCCCAACCGGGAAAACCTCCGAAGTTGCGATCGTCAATGAACAGATCTGCGTGAATCTTCCTGCCCGTATCTGGGTCATTCAGATTTTCCTCTGGAAAGCTTTTGTTCACAGCATAAAACTCAATGCCATTCTCTCGGCAGAATTTCACGGCTTCTTCTAGCTTTCGTCCTGTTCTATAGGTCCAAAGAATGAGTCGATGCCCATCCTTTTGCAGCATTTTCAAAGTCTCGAAGGCAAAGGCCATGGGTTTGCCAATACCTGGATAGCGATCTTCTACGATGGTACCGTCAAAATCTACGGCAATTATTTTTGACTGTTGTGGAATCATGCTTGGATGATGCTTTTGCCGCTCATGGCCGCTGGTTGTTTTATTTCCATTAAATGCAGCAGGGTAGGAGCTATATCGCCTAATACCCCTTCGCTTAGCTGATAGGTGGTGGCTTCAGGACTAATGACAAAACAAGGTACGGGCTGGGTAGTATGGGCGGTATTCGGACTGCCATCGGGGTTGATCATGCAATCTGCATTGCCGTGGTCAGCCAGAATGATAATGCGGTAATCTTTTTCCAATGCCTTACTGACCACCGCATGGGCACATTGGTCTACGGTTTCGCAGGCTTTGATAGCCGCTTCCATCACGCCAGTATGACCTACCATATCAGGATTGGCAAAATTCAAGCAGATGAAATCAGCAGGATTGTCTTCCATATCCTGGATGATGGCTGCTTGGATGTCAAAAGCGCTCATCTCGGGTTGCAAATCGTAAGTGGCCACTTTTGGTGAAGGGCAGAGCAATCTTCGCTCTCCAGGAAAAGGCTCTTCGCGCCCTCCTGAAAAGAAGAAGGTCACGTGCGGATACTTTTCGGTTTCTGCGATACGCACTTGGGTCTTACCCTGCTGGGCCAATACTTCTCCCAACGTATCGTTCAGGTTGTCTTTATCATACACTACTTCCACCCCTTGAAAGGCATCGTCATAGCGCGTCATGGTGAGGTAGTGCAAAGACAAGGGCTGCATTTCCCACTCAGGAAGCTCTAATTGACTCAAGACCTGGGTGATTTGTCGGCCGCGGTCTGTGCGGAAGTTGAAGCATATCGCGGTGTCTCCATTTTGGATGCCCGGAAGTTCTTGTCCGTTGCGTGCTAGGGCAATAGGGAGAATAAACTCATCGGTCACCCCGGCTTCATAACTCTTTTGAATGGCCGCTTCTGCACTAGTGAAAACTTCCCCTTTCCGATGCACCAAGAGATCATATGCTTTCTTTACTCGCTCCCATCGCTTGTCGCGATCCATCGCATAATAGCGACCCACTATTGATGCCAAAACCCCACCTTCTTTGTTGAGGTGTTGCTGCAAATCTCGAATAAAGGCCAATCCACTCTTCGGATCACAATCTCTTCCATCGGTGAAAGCATGCACGTAAACATTGGCCACTTGGTATTGATTGGCCATGCTGATTAAGGCCTTGAGGTGGTTGATGTGCGAGTGCACGCCACCGTCTGAAACCAGTCCGAACAGATGCAAATTGCCACCTTCTTGATGGAGGCGTTGCATGTGCTTCACCCAGGTGGGCTCTTCAAAAAAATGTCCCTCCTCAATGGCTTTATTGATTCTTACCAAATCTTGGTACACTATCCTACCGGCCCCTAAAGTCATGTGGCCCACTTCACTGTTGCCCATTTGTCCATCGGGCAATCCTACAGATAATCCACTGGCGTAGAGCTTTGTGTGAGGGTATTTGTGATAAAGACTATCAACAAAAGGGGTTTGGGCCTTATGGATAGCAGATACCTCTTTATTGACTGGAATTCCCCAGCCATCGAGGATCATCAACATTGCGCGTTTAGACACCTGCTCAACTAATTAAGGCGCAAATGTAGGCTTATGCTTTCTCCTGCGCCAATTGGATAAGCGCCGCAATGGCTTGTTCAATATTTTGGTGAACTTCGGCAATATCCGCATCCATCATATAACATGGGGCACAGACTATTTTCATTCGTGGATCAATGGCAACTTCGCGAACTGACTTCATCGCTATTTTGGCACCAGTTCGTTCCATTCCGGCACTTATGGCGCTAATGTCATACGGCGAAGATTCTTCTGAAGTACCAACTGACAATAGCGGTGCGTAGTCTGATGCTTCTAGGGCTTTGGCCAAGGTAGTTGGACTCATGCACAAGGCGGCGATGGGGATGCCTCTTCGCACAAAATCAAGGAGGAAGTCGCGTATGGCAGGTTGAATGGAACCATTGGGACCGTCAAATGCCCATTGGGTAAAATTTTTGGCTGTGCCAAATCCACCAGGCATAACCAAGGCATCATAGTTTGATGCCTGGGCTTCTGAAAGTGGGACAATTTTTCCGCGAGCAATTCTGGCGGATTCAACGAGAACATTACGCGTTTCGGGCATTTCTTCCCCACTGAGGTGATTGATCACATGGTGTTGCGACCAATCTGGGGCAATGCTCTCATAGGTGTGTCCGGCTTTTGCAATACTCAAATAGGTGAGTACAGCCTCTTGAATCTCGGTGCCATCGTAAACGCCACTTCCGTGTAACAAAACTGCAATCTTCATAAAAGGCTTGTTTTAAAAGCCCTCAAGGTACAGCCTGCTTTGCGGTTGGCCAATGGTGGATCAGCCTTTGCGGAAGCGCTTTTTAAAGCCTTCGCTTTTGTTGGAGCGCGGACGACCTTCAAATTTCCCTCCGCCTTTGAAAGATTTAGGACCCCGCATGGGTTGATGCCGTTTGCCGTGCGGATGTTCAGGTCTGCCTTTTTCGGCGTATGCGTTCAGATCGCGGTCGCTATGGGTTTGAAACTTATCAAACTCCAAAAGCAACATCCGATGGATGAGTTCTTCACGAGAGAGTTCAGCCAGCGATTCCATCACCTCTGTCAACAGCTTGCCGTTTTTGCGCTTTCCGGTATCAAGGGCAAGAAGCTTATCAGTCCAATGGCGTATTCTACCTCGCATGATGTCTTTACCATCAGGCACTTCTACCTTGGTAAATTCTGCTTGAATCTTACGACTTACCTGTTGAAGTTTGAATTCTTCTCGCGGAGAAATCAACGCGAGCGAGATGCCCGTTTTACCTGCCCTGGCTGTTCTTCCTGAGCGGTGCGTATAGAAGGCAAAATCGTCTGGAATGTTGAGGTGGAATACGTGGGTAAGGTCTTGAACGTCTAAGCCACGAGCAGCCACATCGGTTGCAATGAGTACTTGAAGCTCATGTCTACGGAACTTATTGGTTACCCGATCTCGTTGCACTTGGCTCAGATCTCCGTGCAAGGCATCGGCGCGATAGCCTCTTGGTCCGAGTTGATCGGCCAATTGCTGGGTCTCTATTTTGGTTCTGCAGAAAACGATGCCACGCATATCGGGTTCAGCATCTAGAAAACGACA
>CAZDPF010000068.1:0-11901 GCA_964507215.1 uncultured Chryseobacterium sp.
ATACAAGGCGATCAAGATGTTTTGGTTCCGGCGCAATCTGCAGGATACTTTCGATACCACTGTCCGGAATGCCGCGTGCACTTCATTCTAGATGAAGAAATGAATCACTTCATTCCTTGGTCCCATCCACAGTATTTATCGCAGGCTTTGGATTGGGTAGAAGAGCAAGAGACCCTTAACGATACAGTTGTTCAAGAGCAGATTGCAGAGTAGGGTATTGGTAGCTGAAGCCACCCGCCACTATTTTTTCATCGCTCACTTTTTGGCTCATCAGGGCCAGGGTAGCCATCTCACCCAAGGCCATTTTAAGCAAAGTTCCTGGAACGCCTCTCCAAGGAAATAGAAAAGGCTTGTGCATGGCTTTCGCCAATTGTTTGCTGAATTCCTTGTTGATAACCGGCTGTGGTCCACCTGCATTAAAGACCCCCGTCAGCGAATGTTCG
This sequence comes from uncultured Chryseobacterium sp., assembly GCA_964507215.1. Classification (GTDB taxonomy): domain Bacteria; phylum Bacteroidota; class Bacteroidia; order Flavobacteriales; family Schleiferiaceae; genus RFXV01. The sequence continues at coordinate 444 of CAZDPF010000068.1, forward strand.
TAAACGTGCAGAAATTGTCTGGCGAGGTCATCGGCATGAATCCATGACATCCATTGTTTGCCACATCCAAGTGGCGCTCCCAGCCCAATACGAAAAATGGGTTCCATTTGTTGCAATACCCCTCCTTGTCTGCTGAGTACAATACCAATTCGCAACATGGCAGTTCGTACACTGGTATCCGCACCAAGTTTTTCCACAGCCTTCTCCCAATGTTGGCTTACACTCCCCAAAAAATCGTGGGCATTTTCATCTTCTTCGCGGTAGGTATGTGTTTTACTACTGAGATAAATACCTACTGCGGAGGCACTAATTACTGCTTCTACTTGGTGATTATAGTCTCTTAAAGCTTTTGCTAGCGTTTGAGTCGATCGAATTCTACTGTTCAGAATTTCTTGTTTGTACGAAGGCGTCCATCGCTTAGATACAGTTGCCCCTGCCAAGTGAAAAATCACCGAAATGCCTTCCAAGGCTTCTGGATCAACATATTCTTTTTCAGGATCCCAGAGAAAATGTGCTACTCCTTCGGGTGCTATGTAATTGGAACGGGTGCTCAAATGCGCTACTTGATAACCTTGTGCCTTCAAAACGTTGGTCAAGTGGCCACCTACCAATCCGCTGCCTCCCGTAATCAAGGCTCCTTTTTTAGTGATCATCATCTTGTGGCTTTCATTCGTTCGATAAACATTTGATCGATCGGCAATGGAAACAGTTCTGCTTCCAATTTGTGCATAGGGATCCACTCAATACGCAAATTGGAGGGCTCATGGGATTGCAGGGAAGAGATTTCATGAAAAGAAGTACTCGATTGAGGAATGGCTTCCAGATAAATGCTAATTACTTGATCTTGTGGATTGAATGCGGAAAGTTGAAAGAAGTCAGTGGTATACAGTTGCCTTTTAACCACAATGGGAAGATTCAGTTCTTCCAGAAATTCTCTTTGTAAACATTCATTAATCCCTTCTCCCCATTCCAGTCCGCCACCGGGAAACTTTCGGTACCACTTGCCTTGGATGTTTTCAACGGTGGTGAGCACTCCCAATTCTTCATGCATCAACCATCCGTATACCCTAATATTGAAAGACTTCTTCATTTAATGGCCCGCAGCATTTCACGTTTTCCTGGAGGTCCCGGCAAGCGTTCCACTTGAAAACCAGAAGACTGAAGATCGCGTCGAACTTGTCCTTTTGCACAATAGCTTACCCAAACACCTCCTACTTTAAGAACCTTGTACATCTTTTGAAATAAGTCTGTTGTCCATAATGTTGGCTCCGCATTTGGGGAGAAGGCATCATGATAAATTAAGTCAATAGAAGCCTCCGGCAATTGGAACTGAAGGATATCCTCATTTCGCTTTTCTAGTAAGAAGAATGGGGAGATGGATAAGGGCTCATTCCAATGCGCTTCATGCATTTTCCTCCAAACCATTTCCTCTTCACTATCAGTACTTTGGATGTGATCAGCAGTTAAAATTGGATAGAGGTCGTAAGCGATATAGTGTAACCTTTGCCCACTTTTTTTACTGCTATTCCAGCTCAAAAGGGCATTCAATCCGGTTCCATAGCCTACCTCCAAAATCTTGATCGTTGGCGTAGTAACGGCCAAGAGCCCATGCTGAATAAAAACATGTTCTGATTCTTGCCGAGCACCGCGCAAAGAGTGAAAATGCTGTTGGGTACGCGGGTCTAACAAAGTGAAGCTTCCATCTTCTGTTTGGACCAGAGAAGGAAATGGAGACTCCATTCAGAAGAGGGCTTGTTGCTTGATTTGCAACTTTTTAATACGAGGTATGGGTCCGGGGCAGCGCGTTTGGTGGCATTCCACACATGTGGCCACACTGGCGTTGTAAACAGCTAAACGGTCTTCTATACGCACTTCTCTAACAGAATCAAGAAGACGGATGAACTGGGCGGCCAAATCGTGAAAATTGCCATCTAATTCGCGTGAGTCTGTAGCTTCTGCGGTGTGGATGCGCTGCAGATCAATAGGAGGAGGGGGCAGTGTTTTTGCGCCTGCCATCACGGAATCTTTGAGCAGGCCATGGTAGGCGTGCATACTGGTCATTATACCCGCCAACTCCGAGTACTCGCGCATATTGGGCGCTTCTACTTCTTCGGCCTCCACAGCCTCTGTTTGGGCCTGCGGAGAATTGCAGGCCCAAAAGGCTAATAAAGCAGTAAAAGTCAGTAGCTTGAAGGTCATTCTAGAATAACGCCTGAGGCCAGAAAGCTCACTTTGATTTCTGGTTCGGTGATGGCGGCTTTTTCCTCAGCAGACTTGCCAGCATCTTCGGCTTTGTGGCGCAACCAATCTACTGATTGGGTATCTAAACGGGCCACGCCTTCGATAATAGCGGCTCTTCCGGCAGAATTCATCGGAACAAAAAATCCGTAATCCTTAAAGCGCACAGTCATGTTCTCACCATCAGCCAACTCCATATCCATCCAGCAACCGTTCTTTTGACAGCAAGCATTGATGGTTCCCTTTACCTTGATCTCTACTGAATCTTTTCCAGATAGTGCGGCCATGAGTTCAGAAGCATCAATGGCTCCATCTGGAGTAATGCTCTCATCTCCATACTTTTCCAACTCTGCAACTTCAACTGCTTCAGCATCTTGGTTTTCAACTTCAGAAGAAGCTTCTGGGGAAGAACACGCAAAGAGCCCCAAAAAGAGCAAACCAGGAACGAAAGTTCTCGCTTTCATAATTTGTTTGGTATTTGCCCGTAAAGATAGTTATCAGATGGGCTTTCGCGGTCAAATACGATACCTTTGCCAAAACCCCCTTTTGCATGATTGAAATACAGAAGACCCCATATTCTCGAATTGCTGGAGTAGACTTTGAGCAACTTGAATTTGGGAAAATCTTCTCGGACCACATGTTGGTCTGTGAATTTAAGGACGGTGCGTGGGGACCGCCGCTTATAGAACCCTACGAAGAGAAGAAGTATCCTTTATCACTGCATGCGCTGCATTATGGGCAGGCAGCTTTTGAAGGGATGAAAGCCTATCGGCAACTCAATGGCGAGGTGGCCCTTTTTCGACCGAAACGCAATTTTGAGCGATTGAATCGTTCGGCTGTTCGTTTAAATATGCCCGAATTGCCAGAAGGCATATTTATGGAGGGCCTTAAAGAGCTCATCCGCCTTGATGCTGATTGGGTTCCTAAGTCCGAAGGGATGTCGCTCTACATCCGTCCCTTTATGTTCAGCAGTTCTCGCTTTATTGCCGCAAGACCTAGTGAGGAGTACACGTTTGCCATAATCACCTCACCAGTAGGCCCGTATTATCCCGGGGCGGTGAAAGTGAAGATTGAGCAAGAGTTTACCCGCTCTGCCACTGGTGGCATCGGATTTACCAAGGCGGCTGGCAATTATGGCGGCGCCTTTTATCCTACTGCCAAAGCCAAGGAAGCGGGTTTTACCCAAATCATTTGGACGGACCATCGCGATCATCGGCTCATCGAAGAATCGGGTACTATGAACATTATGTTCCGCATTGGCAATACCATGCGCACCCCTCCACTCAGTGATCGCATTTTGGGAGGCATTACCCGAGATTCTATCTTGACCTTGTTGAGAGAATGGGGCGAGATTGTAGAAGAGCGCCCGATCACCGTTGACGAAGTAGTATATGCTGCCCGAAATGGTTATCTGCAAGAGGCCTTCGGAATGGGAACCGCTGCCGTGGTAAGCCCAATTAGTGGCATCGGTTATAACCAGGAATTATTCGAGGTTCCAACACCTGAAGACGGCATGGGTGTAAGAATCAAGAAAGCATTAAGTGACATTAGAGTAGGAAGAGTGGATGACCGTCATCAATGGATGATGCATCTGTGATCTGATACCATCAAGCGCGAAAACGTCGGCACCACCATGCCGACGTTTTATTTTGGTAAAAAGCGAGCGAGAAAGCTGTCTTCCAGTGGACGTTCAAAAGACAATTGAAATTTTCCCCAGCGATCGGCGGAAAAATCGAAGACTGACTCGTAAACACTCAGCTCACCATTTCTGGCTTTGGTAGCACATTGTTGAAAGGGCAATTCATCGATCTGCCCATTGTCTTTTCGTCTAAAAAACACCCTGCTTCGATCGGTCATATCCCCACCGAGAGCTGAACCCAACTGCCGAATAAAGGCCATGCTGTCATCAATGCTACAGCCAGACGCCAAATGGGAGTCCTCATTGACGGCCAATAGCAAAAAGCAATTTTCAATAATGGCAAAATGGGCATCCAAGGCTTTTCCATGGGCCTTCCAGTCAGCTACAAAACTGGAAGAATGCTTTGTTACCCATTCCAACTGTTCTTCGGTTAAGGTTTGGGGAAAAGGGTAAACCCAAACACGCGATTGAATAGGAAGCTGGATGTCTTGAATGGAAATGGAAGGCGGAAAGGCGTTCATCATTTTGTGGCTTGATCCAATAATTCGCTTACATCGTAAACCTTTACTCGCGCCTCTTGCTCCTTGTTTTTTACGCCGTCTGTCATCATGGTATTGCAGAAGGGACAACCTACAGCCACAATTTCTGCCGCCGTTTCCAAGGCCTCTTCTGTGCGCTCAATATTGACTTCCTTTTTGCCTTTTTCAGCTTCCTTGAACATTTGGGCTCCCCCGGCTCCACAGCAAAAACCCTTTGATTTGCAGCGCTTCATCTCCACCAAATCTGCTTCGAGTTTTTGCAAAACAGCGCGTGGAGCCTCGTATTCGTCGTTGGCACGACCTAGGTAACAAGGGTCGTGGAAGGTGATGCGCTTGCCTTTGAATTCACCACCTTCTACTTTTAGCCTGCCTTCTTGCATCAATTTCTGCAAGAATTGGGTATGGTGCAAGACCTCATATTTTCCTCCCAATTCTGGGTATTCATTTTTGAGGGTGTTGAAGCAATGCGGACAAGTGGTTACAATACGTTGTACCTCATAACCATTCAGAACTTGAATATTCATCATGGCTTGCATTTGAAACAGGAACTCATTGCCTGCGCGCTTGGCAGGGTCTCCTGTGCAACTTTCCTCAGTTCCCAGCACTGCAAAAGAAACATTGGCTTTTTGCAACAATCGGGCGAAAGACCGGGTAATTTTCTTGGCGCGGTCATCAAAGCTTCCAGCGCATCCTACCCAAAACAGAATTTCAGGTTTTTCTCCTTTTCCGGCATAGTCTGCCATTGTTTGAATGCCTTCCATTGCTTGGTCTTTTTACAGGTTTATCGGTCGATAGATTCGACCGTCTATGGTTTCAAATGCCAGTAAATTTCCGCTCGTATCACATACGGCTTCCATACTTGATAAAGAGCTGCTTAGCACAATGGATCGAAAAAAATCGATGCCATTCCAACTGAAGCTGTCTGTCACAAATGAGCTACTGCCGCCATCCAAAACCGTGTCTTTGTACTCTGGAAACAGTGAAATGGTACTTCTCAATAAATCATTGCCATTTGAACTGCTCATAAAACGAATTTCTACCAGATCTTGTTTGGTGCCGAAGATATTGGATGATTCTGAGCGCGTGTAGGCTTCTGCCTTTAGATAGAGGCTGTCAAAAAACACCCGTGTGTTGATTTCAAAATGCTGTTGCTCGTTTTCAATGAAAAAGCGCTCGCCAAGGGCAAAGGTGGTAATGGTATCATTAAATTGGTCATACCACGTTTCGGTTGCTGCAATATTGCGTGAAAACGCTACCGCATCAGCTCCTAATGGAGTGTAGTACTCATCGTATTCCTTGGCGCAACCAAATAGCACAAGAGCGGTACATCCTAAGGGTACGAGCCGAAACATCTTCATTCAATCTTGGGCCCAGTTGAGACGGTCAGCCTGTGCAAACTGCCAAGGAGCGCCATTGTTTTCCACATTGGTCATCATCAGATTGAGTTCCTGTGGAGCTGCTGATTCTTCCATGACTAGATAGCGGCGCATGTCGAGGATGATAGACAGGGGATCTATAGCTACTGGACAGGCCTCTACACAGGCGTTGCAGCTGGTACATGCCCAAAGTTCTTCCCGTGAAATAAAGTCGTCCAATAAGCTTCTTCCGTCGTCTTCCCATTCTCCTTTTTGGTCGATCACCCGTCCAACTTCTTCCAACCGATCGCGCACGTCCATCATAATCTTACGAGGAGAGAGCTTCTTACCGGTTTGATTGGCAGGACAACTGGAAGTGCACCTTCCACACTCTGTACAAGCGTAGGCATTCATTAACTGCACCCGGTGTAAATCCATCACATCTTTGGCCCCGAATCGGGCAGGCTCAGCTTCTCCTTCTGCAGGTGCAGCATAGGGGTCAGCCGATGGGTCCATCATCTTTTCCACCTCGGCTTTCACCGCATCCATATTGCCCATTTCACCTTTGGGTTGAAGCTTGGCATACCACACATTGGGGAAAGAAAGAATGATGTGAAAGTGTTTGGAATAGGGCAAATAGTTGAGAAAGGCTAAAATGCCGAGAATGTGCAGCCACCAAAAAGTGCGTTCCAATAGGTGAAGAGCAGACTGGGGCATGGAGGCGAATAGGGGAGACAGCCATTGGCTGATCAAGAAAGGGCCCGCCACTCGATCTGTAAAATTGGCTTCTACCGCGTTCATTAAAAGCAAGGCGAACATCAATACCAGCTCGATGTACAAAATGAGATTGGCATCTTTGGTAGGCCAGCCTTTCATCTCCTCTTTGTGGAAGCGATCAAGTTTTAGCACGTTTCTCCTCCATAAAAAGACCACACAGGCCGTGATTACTCCCAAGGCTAGGATTTCAAAAAAGCCGATGACCACATTGTAGAAACTACCCAAAGGAGCCGCAAACATCCGATGACTACCGGTAAGGCCATCGAGTACAATTTCCAGTACCTCAATATTGATTAAAACAAAGCCTACGTAAATCAAAATATGGAAGAATCCGGCCACAGGTCTCACTACCATTTTCGATTGTCCCATGGCTACACGTGCCATCAGTGCCCAACGATCATTTTTGCGGTCATTGCGGTCAATGGGCCTTCCGAGCTGAATATTGCGCCTAATTTTTTGGGCACTTTTTGAGAAGGTGAAAATGGCAATAGCCAAAGCAGCAATGAATGCACCGATCTCCAAATATTTGATCCATTCCATAGGGGCTATTGGTCTTTTTGATTGTCAGGTTCAGAAGACTTTTGGGACTTCTCTCTTTCTTTTCGCTTTTCTTCGGCCAAGGCCTCAAGTTCCTTGCTATTGTACTCTTTGCTTGAACCAAAAACCGAAAAGTGGATGTATCGGTTCGGATTGTATTGGATATCGAGCAATAACATATTCAGTTCCTCTGAAGCTTGGGCCAATCGGTTGTACAATTCAGGATCGTTGACCAGCATGCCCATGCTGCCTTGACCGTGGTTGATTTTGGTTAAAATAGTATCGGCTTGTTCCAAGGCACTGTTCAGGCTGCGCAGTGTTTGTCCGATTTTGGCTTGCGCCAGGGTATCTGCAATGGCTTCAGAGTGTTCAATTACTTGTGAAAGTTGGTCGGCATTTGAACCCAGGGCTTCTGAAATCTCTTTCACATTGTGAACAATGCTGTGAATGTCTGAACGGTTTTCGGTAATCAATCCATCCAATTCGGCGGTTGTGTGCTCTAGGGTTTCGAAACTCTTTCGTACACTTTCAAATGTGGCCATGAAGTTTGATCTCGTCCGCTCGTTGAGGAAACCAGTGAGCAGTGTCATGGCAGTATCAATGCTGCCTATGAGATTTTCTGCCTTCTGTTTGAGTGGAAGCACTTGCCGATTGACTTCTTCTGTGAGGCTTCTGGCGATTTCAGAAGATAGGGTATCACCACCCGAAACATAGGTGAGTGCATCGCCCAGTTCAAGGTCTATGTTCTTGTCGCCCAGTAGGTTTTGGCTGTTGATTCGGGCAATAGAATTGCTGGGGATTTCAAAATCGGTGGTGAGTACCATTTCTACGATCAATCGGCCATCGCGAGCGGGGTGGAAGTACACCCGATTCACTTGGCCTACTTGAAAACCATTGATCATGACCGGTCTAGCCGGCGTTAGTCCGTCTACACGATCGTAGACGGCGTAGGCCATTTTTTGATTTTTAAAGAGGTCTTTTCCTTTCAGGAAGTTGATTCCCCAGTAGAGAAGACCAAAGGAGATAATGGCTACAATTCCGGCGCGTATTTCTTTGGAAAATTTCAACATTCAGCGGGTTTCAACTCTTGGTGACAAGTATAGGGCAATTCAAGGTGTGGCATTGCGGGCTTCTTGAATATCGATGCGTTCGTTGTTGCGGAATGCTACCACAAATGCGCCTTCAAAGCCTTCTTTACGCAAGTTTAAGGCTTGATCGCGCGCTTCTTCATAAGTGGCGAAATGCCCAATGGTATACTTGAAATTCTGTCCGCTCTTGTAGAAGTCAACCGAGGTATATCCTTTAAAGAAAGCATCATCAAGTGGTATTTCACTGGCACTTGTGCGCACTTGCACGCGCCAATCGATTCGCTTGGCCGCTTTATTGGCTTCCTCTGCACGTGCTCTTTCTTCGGCCTCTTTGGCTCTCGCTTCTTCTTCGGCCTGATTGACAGACTCCAACTGTTCTACTTCTTCTTTGTAAGACTGTACAGCCCTAAAAATGCTCTCGGCTAGCTTCTTTTGACCAGCTTCGCTGTTCAAGTAGTCTTCTTCCGTTGAATTGGTGAGAAAGCCCAATTCTACAAGTACTGCGGGCATTGCTGCTCTTGAAGTTACCCAAAGTGGTTGCTGTTTTACCCCTCGGTCTTTGCGTCCGGCATAACCGGTGAACTGGTCTTGTATTTTTTGCGCGAGCGAAATACTCTGGTATTGAAAGTGATTCTGGTACAGGGTCAGCGCAATGTAGGTTTCAGGCTTGGAAGGATCAAAACCCTCATAGTTCTCTTCGTAATTGTCTTCTAAAAAGATCACAGAATTCTCTCGTTGTGCCACGCGCATGTTCTCATCGCCATGATCTTTTCCCATCACATAAGAAGAGCTGCCAGACGCACTGCTTGAGGTAAAAGCATCGCAATGAATAGACAAAAAGAGGTCAGCCTTTTGTTGGTTGGCATAGGTGGTGCGCTCTCTAAGTTCCACCGATTTGTCTGAACTGCGGGTATAAACCACTTCAACTCCTGGAATCTGCTGTTGAATTAAGGCTCCGGTTTTCAAAGCCACTTGTAGGGCGATGTCTTTTTCTTTTGTCTTGTAGCGGCCAGTCCCAAGGTTCCCTGGATCTTTTCCTCCGTGACCTGGATCGATAATAATCTTTCTCAAACCTGAAGATGGATAAGTACCTGCCAGTGCGGAAGGCTCTAAAGCAGGCAATAGAAAGACCATTGCTGTTAAAGCGAACGAGAGAAAGGATGGATGTGTGCTTTTTATCATGTCAATATGAGGCCTGCTTTTTGAATAGCTTTGCCGAATGTGTTCCGAGGGGATCACATCAATACAAAATTAGTGCACTACTGTGCGTTGTCTTCGGGTCTTTACACTCCTTTTATTCACCTTATTCTCTACGGTTCCGCTGGCTGCCCAGTTGGCCACTGATAGCTTGGGTGTTTCGGAAGATACCACAAAGGCCGCCAGTCCCACCTCGCAAGCCGTGCTGCGCAGTGAGGTATTATCGCAGGCGGAAGACAGCATTGCAATTTCTCCCAACAACAATATCAGCTATTTCTACAATCTGGCCCAGGTAGATTATCAAGACATTGGCATTCGTGCGGGATTTATTGAAATCAATTGGGAAAAGAGTGAAGCTTTGGCCACCGGAATCTATGACAGTACCGGCTCCCTCGTGCAGCGACCCATTTTTATGGAAGGAGGAAAAGAATATCGTGCTGATACCATTCGCTACAATTTCAAGAGCAAGAAAGCCCGCATCAAACGGGTGATTACAAAAGAAGGGGAAGGTTTTCTGCACGGCGAGCAGGTAAAGAAGATGCAGGAGAATGTTTTTTTTATTCAAGGGGGATCTTTTACCACATGCAGTCATGAACATCCACATTTCAGATTGCGCACCAGTAAGACCAAAGTGATAAGTGGCGATAAAATTGTTACCGGACCGGCCTATCTAGAAATGTTGGATGTTCCAACACCCTTGGTCATTCCATTTGGTTTTTTCCCAACCGAAGCCAGAAGGCGCTCCGGCATTATCATTCCTGTATATGGCAACAACTTTGAACGAGGATATTTCCTCAAAGATGGCGGCTATTATTGGGCTACAAGTCCGTATTTCGATCTGACTTTCAAAGGAGAAATCTACACCATGGGAGGCTGGGGATTGAACACCTTGAGCAATTACCGAAGGCGTTACCGATTCAATGGAAATTTCTTTGTGAGTTATAACAGAATCAGATTCGGACAAGAGAATTTTACCGAAGCGGGCGGTCCGTATCGAAATTCAACAGATTTCAACATCCGTTGGACGCACAATCAAGATCCTAAGGCACGTCCTGATTTGCGCTTTTCAGCCAATGTGAATATTGCCACAGCTACCTTCTTCCAAAATACCCAACAGGCGGCTAATCAGGTTCTGCAGAGTCAATTGCAATCCAATATAGCGGTGCAAAAATCATGGGTGGGCAAGCCGTATAATTTATCGGTCAACTTGCGTCATTCCCAAAACAACCAACAGCGAACCATCGCCTTGACTTTGCCTCAATTGGCATTCAATGTCAATCGCTTCTTTCCTTTCAAATTTGGCCAACAAGTAGGAGAAGATGCTTGGTATGAAAAGATTGGAATGAGCTATTCGTTTCAAGCAGAGAATCGATTGAATGGATCCTTAGATGACAATTTGTTCTCGTCACAAAATTTGCGGCAAAACGCCAAATATGGTGGATTGCATACTGCTTCGCTTCAAACCAATGCCAAGCTTTTTAAGTATTGGACCTTCAGTCCGTCTTTGCGAATGAGCAACCGTTGGTATGGTTCACAATTGAGCTACCGGTTAGATGAGGCTACCAATCAAGTACAACAAGATACCATCAATGGTTTCTTTAATGTTTTTGATTTCTCTGCCAGTGCCAATTTGGCCACCAAAGTGTATGGGCAATTTAATTATAGAGGGAAGATCAAGGCTATTCGCCATGTGCTAACCCCCACCGTTGGGGTGAGTTATACGCCTGATTTTAGCGATCCTATTTGGGGCTATTATCAAACTTATCAGTCTGATACACTAGGCAATACCCGAACGAGTTCTGTGTACAATGGATACATTTATGGGAGTCCTGGCAGGGGAGTACAAGCCAATGTGAACTTCGGTATGCAAAATACCTTGGAGATGAAGGTGAAGAGCAAGAGCGATTCTACCGGACTGGTGAAGGTGAAAGTGTTGGAAGGCTTAAGTGTGAATACTTCCTACAATGCCGCCGCCACTCAGTTTAATTGGAGTCCGCTGCGCATGGGAGCTAGAACATCTGCGCTAGATGGCTTATTGCAATTCAATTTAAATAGTACGTTCGATTTTTATGGCGTAGATCAGAATGG